>JASFUG010000115.1:0-8959 GCA_050050395.1 Nitrospirota bacterium | reverse complement strand
CCCAGCAGGCCATCGGTGAACATCGCGCACGATTGCTGGATCGACACGACCGGGGTGCGGAGGTCGTGGGCCAACATGGAAAGCAGATCGAGGCGTGGCGTGGGCATGGTGTCCTTGTCGATCCAACGGCCTCCCCGACCGACCGATCGCATGCTTCGCCTCCTTATCGAACGCTGCGCCTGCGACTTCATCCCCGGCGCACCTACCTGGGCAGGGCGCCGACAAATCCGCTACCTTCGGCCGGGTATCGCCCTCGTAGCTCAGCAGGATAGAGCACAGGATTCCTAATCCTGGGGTCGCGTGTTCGAATCACGCCGGGGGCACCATTACCCCCTTTCGCGAGAAACGCCCCCAGTTTACTGTGCGCCCGCCTCGCTCCCGGCATCGCCACGGACTGGATGCCACGAGCCACGATCGCTGAACCCAGTCCCGACTTTGGCCCGCGGGGCAGTGACCCGACGACCCCAACCACGTAGGACTTCACGAACATGACCGACAAAGAGAAGAAGACCAAGAAGAAGAGCGCACCCAAGGCGAAGAGCCCCGCCACCGCGACGAAGGGAGCGAAGACCGCGACGAAGACGAAGAAGGCGGCGGCGGCGCCGAAAAAGACGGCGGCGGCAGCGACGAAGAAGACTACTGCGGCAGCGACGAAGAGGGCTGCCGCGTCTACTTCGCGAAAACGGAAGACTGCGGTCACTGCCGAGCAACGTTTCGTCTTGATCCAGGAGGCTGCCTACTACATCGCCGAGCAGGACGGATTCGGCGGTGATCCCTGCCACTACTGGTTGGCGGCGGAGCAGAAAGTCGCAAAGGACCTCGCCTGAAAATTACCGACCACGGCAACCGCGTACCGCCTCCCGGGGACCGTGCCAGGCATCGCCGTCCATCTGCGGGCGGCACCGGATGGCATGTGCTGATGGCTGGTCGCCGGCCTGAAATCGCCGGACACGGGTGGCCAGGATGATCCCTGGCAGCGGCCAGGCGCGGCAGCGGCTCGACGCGATCGCCGCCGGCTTCATGGAGGCGAAGGTCCTCCTGGCCGCGGCGCAGCTCGGGCTGTTCGACGCGGTGCGCACCCCTGGCGCCACGGCGGGTCAGGCGGCAGAGGCAGTGGCCGGGAACGAGCGGGGCGTTACGATCCTGCTCGACGCCCTGGTGGCGATGGGGATCGTCACCAAGGACGGGGACCGATACCGCAGCCGGGAGGAGTACGAGCCGCATCTGGTGGCGGACGCCCTCGATCACTACCCGGCCATGCTTCGCCACCGCAATCGACTCTATCGCGGCTGGGCACGGCTCGAGGAGCGGATCACAGGCGCCCCGGGTGACGCGACCGAAGAGCGGTCGGTGCTCTCGGACGGCCCGACCAACCGCGACTTCATCG
The DNA here is from genome assembly GCA_050050395.1 of Nitrospirota bacterium. GTDB lineage: Bacteria > CG2-30-53-67 > CG2-30-53-67 > CG2-30-70-394 > CG2-30-70-394 > DASWHD01. The sequence goes on along the minus strand of JASFUG010000115.1, from coordinate 7,572 downwards.
CGGCGATGTTCGCGGCCGGTGCCGGCCACGTCGGCGAGGTCGTCGACCGCATCGATCTGGCGGGGGTGACGACGGCGGCTGACCTTGGCGGGGGGCCCGGCCACTATCTGGTGGAGCTCGGGCGCCGGCTGCCGTCCGCGGAGCTTTACCTCCTGGACCTGCCGCTCACCCTGGAGACCGCCCGTGATCTCCTCCGCCGGCAGCCGGGTGGCGAGCGGGTCCACGCCATTACCTGGGATTTCTACGACGCGCCACCGCCGGCGGGGCTGCCACCCTTCGACATGGTCTTCCTCTCCCAGGTGGTGCACGCGGAATCCCCGGAGCGCAACCGCGCCCTGCTCCACACCCTGCGGCCGCTCATCACACCGGGTGGCCGGCTGGTGATCCACGAGAACGTCGTGGAAGCGGACCGAACCCAACCCAAGGAGGCGGCGATGTTCGCGGTCAACATGCTGGCCATGACCGACGGTGGCCGCGCCTACACCGAGGCGGAGATCGCCGCCTGGGGGAAGGAGGCGGGCTTCGCGTTCGAGGGCGGCGAGCGGCTCAGCGGCCGTTCCTACCTGATCCACCTACGCCGCCCGGACGCGCCGTGAAGCAGGTGACCATCACCGCGCCCGAGTGGGGCGTCGACTACGCCGGGGCCAAGGCGTTGGCGGATGGGACGGCCACGGCCCTGCTCGGGGAGTCCACCTGCCTGTCGTGGTACGACCGGGATCGCGATTACGAGTCGCCGGCGGGGGCCACCGAGTGCCACGACGGCTGCCCGGTGCCGGGCTACATCGACTACGCGGCCAACCGCGGGGCCACCTTGCTGGTGGACATCGACGACGGCCGCTTCGTGTTCTGCTATCGCAGCGTCGCGGAGTTCCTGTGAGCTACCGGATCCGCTCGACCTTGAAATGGTCCGGGAACGGGTCGTGGCTCGCCTCGACCTGGATCCGGCACTGGAAGGCGAGCTCCAGCTCGTCGAGGGTGAGGCGCTCCTCACCGTAGAGCAGATCGACGATGTCCGGGTGGGCCGTGATCACCAGGTCGCATCCGGTGCCGCGCCGGGCTACCCGCCGGACCTCACGGAACAGATCGTAGGCGATGGAGGTCCCGGACTTCACGTAGCCCGTGCCATCGCATTGCGGGCACGGCTCCATCATGGTGCGCCCCAGGTTCTCCCGCACCCGCTTGCGGGTCATCTCCACCAGACCCAGCTCGGACACCGGGTAGATGGTAGTCCGCGCCTTATCGGTGGCGGTGGCCGCGACGAGCTGCTCGTACACCTTCTCGCGGTGCTCCAGCACCTCCATGTCGATGAAGTCGATGATGATGATGCCGCCGATGTTGCGCAGGCGGAGCTGGTAGGCAATCTCGTCCACCGCCTCCAGGTTGGTCTTGAGGATCGTATCCTCCAGATTGCGCTGCCCCACGAAGCGGCCGGTGTTCACGTCGATGGCGGTGAGTGCCTCGGTCTGATCGATGACGATGTAGCCGCCCGAGCGCAGCCACACCCGGCGTCGCAGGGCGCGGGACAAATCCATCTCGACACCGAAGTGGTCGAAGATCAACTCCTCTTCCTGATACAGCTGGATACGCGGCGCCAGCTCCGGCAAGTAGGCGTTGACGAACTGCAGCAGGCGATCGTACTCGGTCGGCGAGTCGATGATCAGCCGGTCGACGTCGTCGTTGAGGAGGTCCCGTACCGTGCGGGTCACCAGGTCGAGGTCGGAATGCAGCAAGGCCGGTGCCGCACCCGTCTGGCCGCGCGCGGCGATGTTCGCCCATAGCTTGCGCAGGAACTGTGCCTCGCGCGCGAACTCCTGGCCCGTGCAGCCCTCGCTGACGGTGCGCACCACGTAGCCCTCGTCCGACTGGCGCGTCTCCTCCACGAGGCCACGGAGACGCTCGCGTTCGGCCTCATCCTCGATCTTGCGCGACACCCCCACGTGGTCGATGTCCGGCATATAGACCAGGTAACGGCCGGGAAACGTGAGGTAGGTGGTGACCCGCGGTCCCTTGGTGCCCATCGGCTCCTTCACCACCTGCACCAGGACCTCCTGCCCCTCCTTGATCAGCTCGGTGATCGCCCGTGTCGGCCGCCGCTCCAGCTCGGCCACGGTATCCGACTCCTCCTCGTCCACCGCGTCATCATTCGCCTCATCGACATCGCCGTTGACCGTATGGAAGGCGCGCGGCGGGGGCTTGCTGGAGTCGTCCCGGATGTCGTCGACGTGCAAGAAGGCCGCCTTGTGCAGGCCGATGTCGACGAACGCCGCCTCCATCCCGGGCAGCACCTTGCTCACCCGTCCCTTGTAGATGTTGCCGATCGTGCCGCGCGCCCGGGTGCGGTCGATATAGATCTCGGTCACGACCCGGTTCTCCACCAGGGCGACCCGCGTCTCTTCCGTGGCGGCGTTGACGACCAGCAGGGTGGACATGGGGAATCGGCTATTAGCGGTCAGCTGTCAGGGCTAGCTTCTTCGCTGCTCGGCGACGGATCAAACAGGCTCAGCGTCTTCTGATGAATGACTCGATGGGTCGCGGCGGCCAATCAATGGCAGAGCAACAGGAGCTGGTCGCTGATCGCTAACGGCTGAACGCTACCCATCACGACGCCAGAGCCAAGCCCTTCCCCTCCTCGTCGGTGGCGGCCGAAAGGTTCAAGAGCGGCGCGCCGTTCCCGTCAAGCAGGGCGGTTCGCACGATACGCAGGTGCTCGTCCCCGGGGTAGTCCGCCCCGAGCAGCGCCGCGACGACCTCCGTCGGGCGGGTGGACCCATCGTTGCTCACCGCCAGGGTGAGGCCGAGGGGGCCATCGTCCGACAGCCACAGGTCGAGGACCATGGGACGCAGGTCCACCTCCTTCACGCCGTTCTTCCGCCGGCGCACCACGGGCAGCCGCGGGCTGATCGCGAGGCGGGCCGGCAAGGTCGTTATCACCTCGCGCCAGCGGGGCGCGAAGTCAACCTCGTACGTCGCCCGCCTGAGGGTCTCGCCAAGACCCGGGGCCGCGGCCGGGATACGCCGGGCGGCGGAGACCGCGAGGCCCGACGGGAGAGATCGGCGCAGGCGCTGGACCACGTCCTCGGCGAGGATCGGCTCGAGCAGCTCCACATCCAGATACTCCGCGATGCCGGCGCTCCCCACCGGCAGGGCCGGGCCGAAGACCAACCGCGGCCGCGGGTTGAAGCCCTGCGAGTAGCGCAATGGCAAGGCGGCTCGAACCATCGCCCGTTGCAGGGCGGTGCTCATCTCCAGGTGCGAGAGGTGCCTCGCGGCGTCCGTCTTGGCGAACCGGAGGCGGTAGCGGAACGACGGCGGCGGTGGCAGCTGCGCCCGGGCGGGGACCCCCGTGCCGGGATGTGCGAGGCCGGGGTCATCGCGCCGCGCCGGTGTGCCCCCCTCCCCCGGGGCCAACGCGTCGAACAGCTCGTTCTGCACCTCGTCGAAATCGCACACGCCGCACACCGTACACTTGCCCACGCGGCAGTCGTCGATGAGCGCTCCCGCCACGGCCTTCTCCCACTCCTTGCGCAGGTACTTCTTGGGAATCAGGGAGTCGATATGGTCCCACGGCAGGGGCTCGCCCAGGTCGCGGGCACGGGTGTTGTACTCATCCGGCGCGATCCCCGTAACGACGAAGGCCTCCTCCCATCGTTCCAGCACCAGGTGGTCGCCCCAGCCGTCCAGGTAGGTGCCGTTGGACCACGCCTGGTGGATCAGCTCACCCACCCGGCGATCGCCGCGCGACAGGACCCCCTCGAGCCAGGAGATTCGCGGATCGTGCCAGCGGAAGCGGATGCGTCGGTCGCGGAGACGGTGACGCAGGTGGCGATGGATCGCCTCGGTCTGCGCAAGCGTGATCTGCGAGTGCCACTGGAACGGCGTGTGCGCCTTGGGGACGAACGTGGAGCAGCTCACCGTCAGGGTACGCATGCGCGGATTCTGTTGCCGGGCAATCTTCAGGCAGCGCAACGCCAGGTCGGCGATGGCGTCGACGTCGGCCAGGGTCTCGGTGGGCAGGCCGATCATGAAGTAGAGCTTGAGCGAGTCCCAGCCGCCGGCGAAGACGTCGTGCACCGTCTGGAGGATCGCTTCGTCGCTGATCACCTTGTTCACCACGTCGCGCAGGCGCTGGCTGCCGGCCTCCGGCGCGATGGTGAATCCCGACTTCCCGGTGCGCCCCACCTCGCTGATCAGCTCCGGGGTCAGGGCGCCTACCTTCAGGGAGGGCATCGACACCCCGAGATGACCGTCGCGGTTGCGCTCGATCAGCTCGTGCACCAGCGGCTCGAGGCACAGGTAATCGCCGGTGGAGAGGGAGGAGAGGGAGACCTCGTCGTAACCGGTGGAGCGGGTGGCGTCGTCGATCAGATCGAGCACCGTCTCCGGCCCTCGCTCGCGCACCGGCCGGTAGATGTAGCCGGCCTGGCAGAACCGGCAACCCTGGGTGCAGCCGCGGGAGATCTCGATGGAGACGCGATCGTGGACCGCCTGCACGTGCGGCACCACCGGCGCCCGCGGGTAGGGGCGAGAGTCGAGGTCCGTGACCAGGGCCTTGGCCACCCTGGCCGGCGTGGCCGGGTCGATCGGATGGGTCGCCAGCAGGCGGCCATGGGAGTCGTACTCCGGGGCATACAGCGCCGGGACGTACACGCCCTGGATCCCGGCGAGGCCGCGCAGGGTCTCCGGCCGTGGGGTGCCGGCACGCTTCGCCGCGCGCAGCCGCTCGGCGATCTCCGCCACCGCCTGCTCACCGTCGCCGATGAGGAAGAAGTCGACGAACTCCGCCATCGGCTCCGGGTTGAACACCGTCGGGCCGCCGGCGCATACCAGCGGGGCGGAGTCGTCACGGTCGGCGGCACGCACTGCCACGCCACCGAGGTCGAGCATCTCCAAGACCGTCGGATAGCTCAGCTCGTATTGCAGGGAGAATCCGATCAGGTCGAGCTCATCCAGGGGCGTGCCGGTCTCCAGGGTCGGCAGTCGCAGGCCCTGTTCGCGCAACAGCTGGCGCAGGTCGAACCACGGAGCGAACACCCGCTCGGCGGCGACCCCCTCGCGAGCGTTGAGGATGTCGTACAGGATCTTGAGGCCGATGTGGCTCATCCCCAGCTCATAGACATCCGGGAAGCACAGGCCGACACGGACCTCCGCGTCCTCCTTGACGATGGCGTTGACCTCGCCGCCCGTGTAGCGAGCGGGTTTCTCGACGCGATCGATGAGCCGCTGGAACCGTTGCCGTTGGGAATGCACGTGGACGCCCCTCACCGCTGTCGATTGAGCGGCCCATCACGCTAGGGTATGGCCCGGATGAACACAACCGAACCAATGGCCAACCACCGTCGCTGGCCGGCGTGGCTGGGCGTCATCGCGATCGTGCTGGCACCGACCCTGCTCGCTGCCGGGCCACCGCGTCACGCCAACCACCTGGCGGGCGAGAAGTCCCCGTACCTGCTTCAACACGCCCACAACCCGGTGGAGTGGTACCCGTGGGGGGAAGAGGCACTGGCGCGGGCCAAGGCGGAGAACAAGCCGATCTTCCTCTCCATCGGCTACGCCACCTGCCACTGGTGCCACGTGATGGAACGCGAGTCGTTCGAGAACGAGGAGATCGCGGCGCTCCTCAACCGCTGGTTCGTGTGCATCAAGGTCGACCGGGAGGAGCGCCCCGATCTCGACGCCATCTATATGGCGGCGGTGCAGGCGATGACCGGCTCGGGCGGCTGGCCCATGACCGTGTTCCTCACCCCCGACCGCAAGCCGTTCTTTGGCGGCACCTACTTCCCACCGGAGACCCGCGGCGGCCAGATCGGCCTGCGCGATCTCCTGCCGAAGCTCCACGAGCTGTGGGTGAGCGAGCCGGAGCGCCCGCGCCAGGCCGCCGAGCAGCTCACGGCCCATCTCCGGACGGCAAGCGCCACACAGCCCGGGGCGGCGTTGCCGGATCGATCGGTTTTCGAGCGCTACCTCGCCGAGGCCCGCGCCGCCTTCGACAGCGACTCCGCCGGTTTCGGCCGCGGGCCCAAGTTTCCGCCGGCGATGGAGCTCGCCCTGTGGATGCGGATCCAGTGGCGGCAGGGCCACCCCACCTCCCTGCCGGACGCGGTCCGGAGCACCCTCGACGCGATGGCGGCGGGTGGCCTCTACGACCACGTCGGCGGCGGCTTCCACCGCTACACCGTCGACCGCGCCTGGCGCGTGCCGCACTTCGAGAAGATGCTCTACACCAACGCCCTCCTCGTCCGCACCTACCTGGAGGCGTTCCAGATCACCGGTGATCCGGCCTACGAGCGCGTGGTGCGCGAGACCTGCGACTACGTCCTGCGCGACATGACCGGTCCGGCAGGCGGCTTCTACGCCGCGGAGGATGCGGACAGCGGCAGCGGCGAGGGCCGGTTCTATCTATGGACCCCCGCGCAGCTGGAGGCGGCCCTGGGTAAGGACGACGCCGCGCTGTTCGCGGCGGCCTTCGACGTCACCGCCTCGGGCAACTTCGAAGGGGGCGCCTCGATCCTCCACCGGGTGCTCGACGACGCGGCCCTCGCCCAGCGGTTCCAGACGGACGCCACGGCGGTGGACGAGCGGCTGCGCCAGGCGCGGTTTAAATTGATCGCCGCGCGCGGCGCGCGCGAGCGACCATTGCGCGACGACAAGGTGCTCACCGCCTGGAACGGCCTGATGATCGGCGCCCTCGCCCAGGCCGACCAGGTGCTGGAAGAGCCGCGCTACCGGGTCGCGGCCATCAGGTCGGCGAGGTTCATCCTCACCCACCTGCGCCATGACGGCCGCCTGCTGCGCCGCTGGGCCGCCGGGGAGGCCGCGATTCCCGCTGTCCTGTCCGACTACGCCTTCCTCGTCCAGGGCCTGCTCGACCTCTACGAGGCGACCTTCGACCTGCGCTGGCTCACCGCGGCCCGCGACCTGGGCCGGGACATGGTCACCCGGTTCGCCGACCCATCGGGCGGCTTCTATGACACCGATGGCGGCGACGCGACCCTGTTGCTGCGCACCAAGGACATCTACGACGGTGGCCTGCCGAGCGGCAACGCGGTCGCCTGCCTCGACCTCCTGCGCCTCGCCGAATACTTCGGCGATGAGAAGCTCCGCGGTCTCGCCGAACAGACCCTGCGCACCTTCGCCACGCCTCTCACCAAAACCCCGCGTGCGGTTCCCCAGCTCCTCCAGGCCCTCGACTTCGTCCTCGGCGGGTCGCAGGAGATCGTCATCGCCGGCCCGCCGGCCGACCCGCGCACCCGCTCCCTCCTGGCGACCGCGCGCCGGACCTTCGTCCCCGCACGGGTGGTGGCGCTCACTTCCGGGAAGGACGCCATCGCCGAGATGATCCCGTGGGCCGCGGAACGCGTCGCCATCGACGGCAAGCCTACCGCCTACGTGTGCGAGAACTTCATGTGCCTGCTGCCCGCCCGGGATGACGACGCCCTCCGCCGCCAGCTCCAGCCCCGCCCACGCCCCACCCCGTGAGCGGCGAGGCAAACGCGGAAATTCTGATCTCTCGCGAAGCCGCAAAGAACGCAAAGCCACTCGTCGTATTTCAGCCTCGCAACCCCCTGGCGTTCT
>JASFUG010000114.1:0-9082 GCA_050050395.1 Nitrospirota bacterium | reverse complement strand
TTGTGGGTGATCTGCGGGCAGAGGATCTTGATCGCCACCGGGAAGCCGATCTGGCCGGCGATGCGTACCGCGTCGTCCACGGTGGTGGCGACGTGGGTCTCCACCACCGGCACGCCGTAGGCGGCGAGGATCGCCTTGGCCTCCGGCTCGCTGAGCATGTCACGGCCTGCGGCGAGGGCGCTCTCCACCATCAGCCGGGCGCTGGTGGTGGCCGGGGTGAAGCCCTCCGGGGCCGACGGCGGCGTCTCCATCAGTAGGTTCTGGTTACGCTCGTAGCGCACCATGTGCATGAAGGCGCGCACCGCCTTGTCCGGCGTGTCGTAGGTGGGAATGGCCGCGTCCGCGAAGACCCGGCGCGCGGCATCCGCTGTGACGTGGCCCAGCCAGCTGGTCAGCACGTTGCGCCGGCTCCCGGCCACCACCTCCGCGACCGCCCGGGCCGTGATGTCGCCCGCGGCGACGGCCGTGGGGACGTGCATCACCAGCAGGGCGTCTATGTTGCGATCGTCGAGGAGGATACGGGTCACCTGGGCGAAGCGCTCCGGTGGCGCATCGCCGATGATGTCCACGGGATTGGCCCGCGACCACGACTCGGGGAGGATCGCATCCAGGGCGGCGATGGTCTCCTGCGACAGCTCGGCCAGGTGGCCGCCCAGGGCGACCAGGGTATCGGTGGCCATCACCCCGGGGCCGCCTCCGTTGGTGAGGATTGCCAGCCGATCGCCGCGCAGGGGCTGCATCCGCGCCAGGGTCTCCACCGCCCCGAACAGCTCGTCGATGTCGTACACCCGCAGCATGCCGGCGCGGCGGAAGGCGGCGTGGTAGACGTGGTCGACACCGGCCAGGGCGCCGGTGTGGGAGGCGGCCGCCTTGGCCCCCTCCGCCTCGCGCCCGGACTTGATCACCAGCACCGGCTTGTTCCGCGCCGCGGCGCGGGCGGCGGACATGAACTGGCGGGCGTCGCGAATCGCCTCGACGTAGAGCAGGATGGCGCGGGTCGCCGGCTCGACCGCCAGATAGTCGATGACATCGCCGAAGTCGATGTCGACGCTGTCGCCGAGGGACACGAAGTGGGAGAAGCCGATGTTGTGCGCGCGCGCCCAGTCGATCACCGCCGTGCCCAAGGCGCCCGACTGGGAGACGAACGCGACCTTGCCGGCCAGGGCGTCGAGGTGGGCAAAGCTGGCATTGAGCCCGGAGCCGGGGACCATCAGACCGAGGCAGTTGGGCCCCAGGAGGCGCATGGCGTGGGTGCGAGCCGTGTTGAGCATGACCTCTTGCAGGGTGTGGCCGTGCTCATCGTGTTGCCGGGCGAGGCCGGCGGTGAGGACCGTCACTGCCTGGGTCCCGCGCCGGCCGAGCTGGTCCACCAGGTCGGGTACCGTGGCCGGCGGGGTACACAGCACCGCCATGTCGGGTGTCAGGGGGAGGGAGGCGACGTCCGGGTAAGCCAGCACCCCGCAGACCGACTGATGCTTCGGATTGACCGGCATCACCGGGCCGGGGAAGCCCGCGCGCAGCAGGTTGTTCATCACCAGGGTGCCGATGCGGTTCGGGCGGTTGGAGGCACCGATCACCGCCACGGAGGTGGGCTGGAAGAGGGCTTGAAGACGGTGAATGTTCATGGCGATCTCCTCGCGGTGCAGCGCTCTCCCCTTATCTCCGGCTGCCACGCCACATCCAGCTAGCCATACGCCCCGGCCACATGCAACGCCCGGCGACGGAGGGGTGGATATAGAACCTGGGAGGCTCCGCGAAGGTCCGGCGCGGCCTCTGCGGGCGATTGGAAGAGCTACATCGCGTCGGTGGCCATCAGGGGGTCATCGATTACCTTGTTCGCGATGTCACCCCGGTGGAAGACGAACTCCACGCGCCGGTTCGCGGCACGGTGCTCTTGTGAGTCGTTGGGCACGATGGGATGGATGTCGGCGTAGCCGGCGACGCCCATGCGCGCCGTCGGTACGCCCCGCCGTTCGGTTAAGTAGCGCATCACCGAGATGGCACGGCCGGTGGATAGCTCCCAGTTGGAGGGGAATCGCTCCGTGCGGATCGGCTGGTCGTCGGTATGCCCCTCGACGGTGACGTTGTAGGGGAAGGCGAGGAGGATGGCGCCAATCTCGTTGAGCACCCGATGAGAGCGCTCTAGCAGCTCCGCCGACCCCGCGTCGAAGAACAGCTGGCCCTTCACCCGGATGATCACTCCACGGCTGGTCGCCTCGGCCTCCGCCACGTCGGTCAGCTCTTGCTCGCGGAGCATCTGCTCGATGGAGGCCAGGGCGTCGAGGTCGGTGGTGGTCGTGACCACCTGGGTCGCCGCAGTCTCCGGTTCCTGCATCTCGGTGGGCGGATTCTCCTGCACCTCTTGCTGGGTCTCGATCAAGGAGGTGTTGGAGCTCTGGCTGAGGTCCACGACCGAGGTCTGTGGCACCTCCTTCATCGCCGTGGGGCCGCCGATGAGCGCGTTGCGGATGGAGCTCATCGCCTCCTCGAAGCGCACGATGTCCATGTTGGCGAAGGACAGCAGGAGGACGAAGAAGGTGAGCAGGAGGCTCATCAGGTCGCTGAAGGTCGCCATCCATGCCGGCGCCCCTTGCGGCGGACAATCACACCCATTGCGCGTGGCCAACCCTGTCTCCTACCGCCCCATCGCTGGAAGAGCGCGTCGTTGCGTGGGGGAACCCATAACGAGCGGCACGTCTAGCCGCCTTCCATGGCCGCGCGCTGCGCCGGGGCCATGAAGGCGAGGAGCTTCTGCCGCACCATGCGCGGGTGCTCCCCCTTGTTGAGGCAGTTGACCCCGAGTATGCACATCTCCATGCGAGCGACCTCCTCGGTGGTACGCGCCTTGAGCTTCTCGCCGATCGGCCCGAACACGACGAAGGCGAGGATCGCGCCATAGAATGTGGTGAGCAGCGCCACCGCCATGGCCGGTCCGATGGACGAGGGATCGTCGAGGTTCTGGAGCATGTTCACCAGGCCGATCAAGGTACCGATCATGCCCATGGCCGGGGCGTTGCCCTTCATGAACTCGAGGACGCTCTGTCCCCTGCCGTGGCGTGCCTTGAGCGAGTCCACCTCGGAGGCGAGCACCGCATTGATCTCCTCCAGCTCGATGCCGTCGACCGCCAGGCGCACCCCCTTGGAGAGAAATTCGTCCGGCACCTCCACCGACTCCAGGGCGAGGAGCCCCTCCCGCCGCGCCTTGTCCGCCAGCTCTACGATCTTCTCTACCAGCTCCGCCTCGGACGTCGCCCTGTCGAAAAACGACTGGATGGCGACGCCGATGGTCCCCATGACCACCTTCATCTTCTGCATGACCAGGGTGGTGGTGATGACGCCGCCGAACACGATGAGGATGCTCGGCACGTCGACGAACGCGCCGAGGCTGCCGCCGAGGAGGATGGCGGAGCCGATCAGGACAAAAGTGAAGACCAGCCCGATGAGGGTAGCGATATCCAAGGTGAAGCAGCCCCACAGGTGACGACGGGGAGGGCTAGCCTCCCGCTGACCGTATCGACCGCGCGCGCGGCACGATTGAGCCACCGCGCCCGCGAGCGACGATCGGATGCCGACCCGATCCCACGCGACCTCCGGCACCGAGGCACGATTGGCCGGAAAGAAAATCCGCGCTCTCCGGCGGCCGGACGGGGTATGCTCCCGGCCCCGTCAGCTTCCACGGGTGGAGTCCTAGCCCAGCGGGCGTAGACCACGCCTCGATCTCCGCCATCGCCGATGCTTCGAACCCTGTTGCGCGCCCTGCTGCTCAGTCTTGCCAGCGTCGTCGTGCTGGCGCTGGTCGGTGCCCTCGCCCTCGGTGTCTGGGTCTACCGCAACTACGTGCGGGACTTGCCGGACATCGCCGCGCTTCACGACTACACACCGAGCCGCATCACCCGGGTATTTGCAGCGAGTGGCGAGCTGGTGGGCAGTTTCTATCTCGAGCGGCGTATTCCGGTGCCGATCGATGCGGTGCCGGAACGATTGCGGCAGGCCTTCATCGCCACCGAGGACGCGCGGTTCTACTCCCATTTCGGCGTCGATCCCCAGGCGATCACCCGCGCCTTCTGGGCCAACGTCTCGGAAGGGCACGTCGCGCAGGGCGGATCGACGATCACCCAGCAGCTCGCGAAGGTCCTGCTCCTCAGCCCCGAGCGCACCCTGGACCGCAAGATCAAGGAGGCGTTGCTGGCCCTGCGCATCGAGCGGGAGTTTCCCAAGGACCAGATCCTGGAGATGTACCTCAACCAGATCTACTTCGGCAGCGGTGCCTACGGCGTTGCCTCCGCCGCGCGGACCTACTTCGGCAAAAAGCTTGGCGAGCTGCGTCTGGAGGAGATGGCGATGCTCGCCGGTCTGCCGAAGGCGCCCTCGGCGTTCAACCCGCGACGCAACCCGGAGCGGGCGTGGCAGCGTCGGGCGGTGGTCCTGGCGCGCATGTTCGACGAGCACTACATCACCCTCACCGAGCGCCGGTTGGCGGAGGCGGCCCCCGTGCGCCTGGCGCCGGAGGAACGCTCGACCGGCGAGGTGGACCACTTCCTGGAGCTGGTGCGGCGGCAGCTCAACGAGCAATTCGGCTCCCATGCGGTGTACTCGGAGGGGCTGGACGTCTACACCACCCTGGACCTCGCGCTGCAACGCAATGCGTTTCACGCGGTGCGTGGTGGTCTGATCGCCTACGACCACCGCCACCACTATCGCGGCCCGATCGCCCACCACAGCGAGTCCGGCCAGGCCGCCTTTCAGGAAGCGCATCGCGACGAGCCGCCAGACGGCTGGGGCAACCTCCACGCCCTCGTCACGGCGGTCAAGGACGACCACATCCAGGTGTGGGTCGCCGGGGAGGAGGCGACGATCCCGTTCGATACCCTGCGGTGGGCGGGGCGGCGACAGATCGACGAGCGCCGGCCGGACCGGGTGGTCTGGCAGACGGCGCGTCGTGCCGCGGATGTCGTGGCCGTGGGGGACGAGATCCTGGTGCACCGTACCGCGGACGACGGCGGCGAGAGCCACTACGAGCTTGCCCAGGTCCCCGAGGTTGAGGCGGCCCTGGTCTGCCTGCGTCCCGAGGACGGCGCGATCCTCGCCCTGGTCGGAGGGAAGGACTTCGAGGCCTCCGAGTTCAACCGTGCCGTGCAGGCACGGCGTCAGCCGGGCTCCGCGTTCAAACCCTTCATCTACGGAGCGGCGATCGACGCAGGCCGCAGTCCGGCGAGCGTCTACCTCGACTCGCCAATCATCTACGATGACATCCACCTGGCGCGGAAGTGGCGGCCGTCAAACTATTCGGAGAAGTTCTTCGGACCGACGCCGTTGCGCGAGGGGCTGGTTCACTCGCGAAACGTGGTCACCATCCGCCTGCTGAACGACGTCGGCATCCGCCGCGCGATCCGATTCGCCAAGGCATGCGGGATCGCCAGCCCGCTGGAGGCGGACCTGTCGCTCGCACTCGGGGCGTCGGTGGTCTCCCCGCTGGAGATCGCCTCGGCGTACGCCACGTTCGCCAACGGCGGCCTGTCCGTGGCGCCCGTCGCGATCCAGCGGGTGGTGAGCGCCCGTGGCGCCACCCTCTTCGAGCACACGCCGGCGCCGCGCCGGGCCATCGAGCCGGCCACCGCCTACGTCCTCACGAACATGTTGCAGGACGTGGTGCGCCGTGGCACCGGGCGCCGCGTCGGACGTGCCCTGAAGGGCTGGCCGATCGCTGGCAAGACCGGCACCACCAACGAGTACAATGACGCGTGGTTCATCGGCTTCACTCCGAACCTCGCGACGGCCGTGTGGGTCGGGTTCGACGAGCTGCGTACCCTGGGCAAGGGAGAGACCGGCGCCAAGGCCGGCGCACCGATCTGGATCGACTTCATGCGTGCCGCCCTCGCCGGTGAGCCGAAGTTGCCGTTCGCCGCGCCCCCGGAGGTACGCTGGCGCCGCATCGATCGGGAGACCGGCTTGCTGGCGGCCCCGGATCAGACCAAGAAGACCCGCTTCGAGTGCTTTCTTGCCGGACAGGAGCCGACCGAGTTTGCACCCCGCGCCGCGAGCGGCGGCCTCGCGCAGACGGGCGCCAGGGGCGGCGACACGGAGGCGGCCGTGTCGCGCATTGTCCCGGCGTTGTAACACGCCAGCTCCCCCCTCCCCCGAGAGGGGGCCTCAAAGGACTCACCTTCGGTGAGACCCAGTTGTTCAGCTACCCTACATCATGCTCACCACCCTGATGCCCCCCGACTGGCTGGTCGCACCGTTCCACGCCGGTTGCAAGGCGGCGGGCGAGCGCCGTATCGGCATGGAGGTGGAGGTGCAGGGGGTATGCCCGCACAGCGGCCACCGCCTGCCGTTCGAGGGCCAGCAGGGCATCGAGGCGGTGCTCCGGTTGCTGGCCGTCTCCCGCGGCTGGATCGAGGAGTGTGAAGGCGCCCACGTCATCGGGCTCCACCGCCATGGCGAGACCATCACCATCGAGCCCGGCGGTCAGGTGGAGCTCTCCACCGCGCCGCGCGCCACCGTGGCGGAGTTGGAGGCCGACTACCGGCGGTTTCTCGCGGACCTCGATGCGGTGGCCGAACTGCTCGACATCCAGTGGGTCAATCTCGCCGTCCACCCGTTAGACCCCGCGCCTGCTGTGGCGTGGGTGCCGAAGGGGCGCTACGCCTTTCTCTCCGAGCACCTGGCGGCGACCGGTCCCCTGGGACACCAGATGATGAAGCTGACCTCCGGTGTCCAGGTCTGTCTCGACTACCAGAGCGAGGCCGAGTGTTTCGAGATCCTTCGCACCATGCAGGGGCTCGCGCCGATCCTCGGCGCGCTGACCGCCAACTCGCCGTTCGCCGAGGGGGCACGGGCGCCGGCCGCGGTGTACCGGCGTCACATCTGGCGCCACACCGACCCGCGACGCTGCGGGCTCCTGCTGGACGCTCACGCGCATGCCGACTTCTGCTTCGCAGACTACGTGAATCACTTACTCGACGTACCGATGCCCTTCCTGCGCCGCGGCGTGCGTTGGTTCACCGCGGGCGGGCGCACCTTCCGCGAGTTCCTCGCCGACGGCGTCGACGGCGTCGACGGCGTCGACCCCACTCCGGAGGACTGGGCCCTGCACGGTACCTCGCTGTTCACCGAGGTGCGGCTGAAGAGCTTCATCGAGGCACGGTGCTGCGACCATCCGGGGGTCGAGCGGGTGATCGCCCTCGTCGCCCTGTGGGTCGGCCTGCTCTATGACGCGCAGGCGCGGCGTCAGGCGTGGGAGGTGGCGGCCTCCTGGTCGCCCGAGCAGCTCGACGAGGCGGATCGGGCGTCAATCGCCGACGGCATGGCCGCGACGCTCGTCGGCACACCGGTGGCGGAGCTCGCCCGATATGTGGTGCAACTCGCCGCGGAAGGGTTGGAGCGGCTGGGCGAGGACCCCGACCGCCTCGCCCCCTTGCGGGAGCTGGCGGCGGCCGGACGGAGCCCGGGCGACGAGTTGCTGGAGGTGGCGTGGGATGACGGCGGCGGCCTGCGGGTCGAGCCGTGGCTCGCCTTCGAGGCCGGCCGCTGGCGGCGCTACCTGGACGGTGCCGGCCGATCCGAGCCCGTGACCAGATAATGCTTGGCGCAGCACCGACATGTAGGTGCGAATTCATTCGCACGACGCCGAAGATTCGCAACCACGGTGTCGGCCGAATGAATTCGGCCCTACGCGTCGGCGCCTTGGCCTACGGTGAGGGCGCCATCCCGTGGGGAGAGATCCGAATCAGCGGTCCGTTGGCCGCCACACGCTCTCTCTTCCTGCCGCCGCCTGGCGCGCCAGGACGAAGAGGAGATCGGCGAGACGATTGAGGTAGCGCAGGCACTCGGGATTCGTCGTCCCCTTCGCCGCACCCATCAGCCCCACCACCGCCCGCTCGGCCCGGCGGCACACCGTGCGGGCGAGGTGCAGCCGCGCCGCGGCCTCGTTCCCGCCCGGCAGGATGAACTGGCGCAGGGGCGGTAGGCTCGCGTCGACGCGGTCGATCGCCGCCTCCAGCCGCGCCACGTACGCCCCATCGAGCCGTACCGGCGCCCGCCCCTTCGAGGCCTCCCCGTCCGCAACCGGCCGCGCAAGGTCCGCGCCGAGATCGAGGAGCTCACCCTGGATCGTCTCCAGCAGCCGGTCCACTTCTTCCGGCAGCCCGGCGGCCCGCGCCAACCCGATCGCCGCGTTCAGCTCGTCCACCTCGCCTACAGCGACGATCCGCGCATCACCCTTCCCCACCCGCGACCCATCCCCGAGCCCGGTCTCCCCCCCATCACCGCTGCGCGTATAGATCGCCATCGTCCGTCCTATGAAACTATGACGGTTCTTTAACGCAAAGACGCGAAGACGCAAAGACTCTCACCACGAAGGACACGAAGCGCATGAAGGAAGGGTCGTACTCGGCCCGACGCTGTTGGCCCGGTGGCTAAGAGGCAGCGTGAGCCTCCGCGTTAGGACGCCCAGAGCATCTCCAGTTTTGCGCTGGTGGATGGTGCAGGCGCAGAGATTGAGGTGATCAGCGTCTGATACGGGATTCCGGCTTCCTCCACCATCTCGTTGAAGTGGGCCACCGGATCGTTGTCGAGACGCGGGGTGACCGGCGGTATTCGGGGTTCTTGCGCCCCCTTTTTCTCGGAAAAGTCGTCGTGGTGCTTCCAAGCGTTGTCTCCTCGTCGTCTGCCGTGTGGTCGGTAGGCGTGGTGATTATTCACCGTCTCAAATTGAGATCACCGTGATCTCAATTTGAGTCGCTTGCCCCCCTCGCACCAATCACGGTTTTTGTCTACGGGGACAAGGGTTTGTCGGACTCAGCCTGGGCGTAGGCGCCCTGTGAGGCCCGGTTGGGTAAACGCCTGTCGAGGTTCTTGACAATGGACCTAGGCGATCGGGGCGGAGCGCCCGCCGGTGTGACAGGGATGATCCGTGATATGACAACGGCTTGACGTGGACCGGCGGGGTGGGCGCGCGATCTGGTCCGGGAATTGCTAAGCATTGGGGGCGGTATTTCATCGGGCACGGGGGCGACGAGGCCCCTGTGCCAGGCGAGGGAGAATGTGTCGTGCGCCACTGTTGTCGAGCCACGTGGATTGA
>JASFUG010000113.1:0-9102 GCA_050050395.1 Nitrospirota bacterium | reverse complement strand
GCCGCCACCTTGAAACCACGGACGATCAAGGTTAACCAGCTCGCCCGCGTCGAAGGAGAGGGCGCCCTGCATGTGCGCATCCGTGACCAGCGGGTGGCGGATGTGCAGCTGCGCATCTTCGAGCCGCCGCGCTTCTTCGAGGCCCTGCTGCGTGGCCGCAAGTTCACCGAGGCGCCGGACATCACGGCGCGAATCTGCGGCATCTGCCCGGTGGCGTACCAGATGAGTGCGGTCCACGCGATGGAGCGGATCCTCGGCGTGGAGATGCAGGGCACGCTCCGTGACCTGCGGCGCGTGCTCTACTGCGGCGAGTGGATCGAGAGCCACGCCCTGCACATCTACCTCCTGCACGCCCCCGACTTCCTCGGCTACGAGAGCGCGATCCACATGGCTGCGGACCATGGCGAGACCGTGCGCACCGCCCTGGCCCTGAAGAAGGTCGGCAACGAGATCGTCGCCCTGTTCGGAGGCCGGGAGATCCACCCGATCAACGTCTGTGTCGGCGGTTTCTACCGCTTGCCCGGCCGGGAGCAGGTCGCCGCCTTGGTGGAGCGGCTGCGCTGGGCACGGCAGGCGGCGCGCGACACGGTGGTGTGGGCCGGATCGTTGCCGATGCCGAAGTTCAGTGGCGACTACGAATACGTCGCCCTGCGCCACCCCTCCGACTACCCGATGAACGAGGGACGGCTGGTCTCCAGCCGCGGCCTGGACATTGCCGCGGACGAGTTCGAGGACCACTTCCAGGAGCTGCACGTCCCGCACAGCAACGCCCTCCACTGTGTCCTCAAAGGGCGCGGCCCCTACATGGTCGGGCCGCTCGCGCGTTACAACCTGAACGTCGACCGGCTGCCGCCGGCGATCCAGACCCTTGCCTCCCAGGCGGGGCTCGGCGAGCGGGTGGCTAACCCCTTCCAGTCGATCGTGGTGCGGGCGATGGAGACCCTCTACGCGGTGGAGGAGGCGCTGCGTATCCTCGAGAGCTACACCCCACCCGCGGAACCACGCGTGCCAGTCACTCCTTGCGCCGGCGTGGGGCGCGCCTGTACCGAGGCACCGCGTGGCACGCTGTTCCATCGCTATCAGATCGCCGACGACGGGACCATCGAGACGGCGCGCATCGTCCCCCCGACCTCGCAGAACCAGAAGACCATCGAGAACGATGTCACCGCCTTCGTCGAGCAGCACCTGACCCTGGCAGATGACGAGTTGCAATGGCATTGCGAGCAGGCGATCCGCAACTACGACCCGTGCATCTCGTGCGCGACCCATTTCCTCAAGCTGACAGTGGAGCGGGGATGAGCACGAATGTTGGGTTGGGTTGGGGGATGGGGGGTGAGGGGTGGGGGGATGGATGGCCACCTGCGGTGGCCAGAGGATTATTGGGTGGCCCAGAGGGCCAACCTTCCCCGCATCCCCCATCCCCCAACCCCCATCCCCCACTTGTCATCGGCATCGGCAACGGCCTGCGGGGCGACGACGCCGCGGGACCGATGGTCGCGGCGCTCCTCAATCGCAGGCTGGGAGGAGAGGTCGCGCTGGTGAGCGGGGGCGACGTGGCGGAGCTTATCGCCCTCTGGGAAGGACGGGAGGCGGTGGTGGTGGTGGATGCCATGACCTCCGGCCGGCCACCGGGGACGGTGGTGCGCTATGACGGCGTGTTGGGTTCGCTGCCGGTGCAAATGTTTGCCCGCTCGACCCACGCCTTCGGCCTGGCGGAGGCGGTCGAGCTATCACGGGCCCTCGGCGCGTTGCCGGCGCGGCTGGTGATCTATGGCATCGAGCTGGCGTCCACCACCGTCGGCAGCGATCCGTCGCCCGCGGTGGTCGCGGCGGTGCAGGTCGTGGTCGAAGCGATCGCCGCGGAGGTTGCGACCCACGCTCTGGCGCAGTAGGGAACAGGAAGAGCCGGCTAACAGATCCGCGGCAGGGGGTCGTCCTCCAGCTCCTCCAAGAGGCGCTCGCCGCCGAGCTCGGTGGCCAGCACCACGTGGGGACGGCCGGCCGTGACCTCACCGATCAGCGCCGCCTCCGTCGCGCCTGCGGCATGGACGGCATCCAGGGCACGGTCGGCGGAGCCGGGCGCCACCACCGCCACCACCCGCCCTTCGCAGGCGAGGTAGTACGGGTCGTAGCCGAGCATCTCGCACACCGAGGCGACCGGGTCGCGCACCGGTATCGCGGCCGCGGCCAGGCGCACCCCGTGGCCGGTGGCGCGGCACACGTCGTGGGCCACGGTGGCCAGGCCGCCGCGGGTGGGGTCGCGCATGAAGCGCAGGCCGGGGACGGAGATCAGGGCCTGGGCGATGGGTAGCACCGAGGCGCTGTCCGAGCACAGATCACCGCGCAGGCCGAACTGCTCCCGGGCGAGGAGCACGGCCGTGCCGTGGTCCCCGATCGGGCCACTCACCAGGATCCGGTCTCCCGGCCGGATCTCGCCGGTGCCAATACGCAGGGCCGGGTCCCGCACCCCGACGCCGGTGGTGGCGAAGTACACGCCGCCCCCTTCGCCGCGTCCCACCACCTTGGTGTCGCCCGCCACGATGACCACCCCAGCGTCCCGGGCGGCGGCCGCCATGGAGGCGAGCAGCCGATCGAGGAGGGCGACCTCCAGCCCCTCTTCGAGGAAGCCGTTGAGGGTGAGGTAGCGTGGCATCGCCCCGGCCACCGCCAGGTCGTTGACCGTCCCGTGGACGGCCAGGGAGCCGATATCCCCGCCGGGGAACTCTAGCGGCTGGACCACGAAGCCGTCGGTGGTCACCACCATCTGCCCCGGTCCGAGGTCGATGGGCGCGGCGTCCACTTCCGTGTCCAGGTGTGGCCCCCCGAGGTGGCGGACGAATAGCTCGCCGATCAGGTCCCGCATGAACCGCCCGCCATTGCCGTGGGCGAGGGTGAGGTGGGTGGTATCCACCCGTACGTCTTTAACGCAAAGGCGCCAAGAGGCAAAGACGCAAAGGTCTCGCGAGGTGTGCCGAGTCGTCGTGGGTGGGCGACAGAAGGGCATGGAACGCGAGAAATCAAGGAAACAGGGGAACAGCGCGCAGGAAACGATCATTCTGGCTTCCTGGCTTCCCGCGTGGATTGTTCCGGTCTGTTGCACACCTGCTCTGCCACACTGGCGTGGCCTATTCCATCGGCATCGGTCACCTTGATGCCCGTTGGCGCCTTTGCGTCTTTGTGTTGAATTCTTTTCGGTTTCCGCGATGCGAAACGAGGTTCAGGCGCGGCGGGTGACGATCACCGGGCGGGCGCAGGGGGTCGGATTTCGGCCCTTCCTGTATCGCCTGGCCCACGCCTGTGCGGTGACCGGCTGGGTGCGCAACGATGCCGGCCGGGTGGAGGCCCACGTCGAGGGTGCGCCGGCGGCGGTGCAGCGGTTCGTCGAAAGGATCGTGGCCGAGGCGCCGCCGTTGGCTAGACCGCGGGTCGACGGCTCCGGCGCGGTGCCGGCCGAAGGCCACGACGAGTTCCGCATCGTCCCGAGCCGCGAGGGCGATCCGAGCGACGCCCATCTCCCACCGGACCAGTTCGCCTGCGACGACTGCCTGGCGGAGATGGCCGATCCGGCGGCCCGTCGCCACCGCTATCCGTTCATCAACTGCACCCAGTGCGGCCCGCGCTACACCATCATCGAGCGCCTGCCGTACGACCGGCCGAACACCGCCATGGCCGGCTTCCCCCTCTGCCCCGACTGCCGGCGGGAGTACGAGGACCCGCTGGACCGGCGCTTCGATGCCCAGCCCCTGGCGTGTCCGGTGTGCGGGCCGCACCTGTCGTTTCGCAGCGCCGCAGGCGAGTGGGTCGACGAGACTGAGGGTGCCCTCGCAGCCTGCGTGGCGGCACTGCGGACCGGACACGTCGTGGCCGTGAAGGGCATCGGCGGCTACCACCTGATGTGCGACGCCACGGATCCCGAGGCGGTCGGCCGGCTGCGCGACCACAAGCCGCGACCCGACAAGCCCCTGGCGGTGATGGTGGCGATGGCCGGGCCGGACGGCCTGGAGGCGGTGCGGCGGGTGGCGGAGCCGACTCCGGAGGAGGTCGACCTGCTGCGCGACCCGATGCGCCCGATCGTCCTCGCGCGGCGGCGCTCGGATTCGCCCCTGGCGGAGACCATCGCCCCCAGCCTGACGGAGGTGGGGCTGATGCTGCCGTACTCGCCCCTGCACCACCTTCTCCTGCGGGAGCTAGGTGGACCGCTGGTCGCCACCTCCGGCAACGTCAGCGGCGAGCCGGTACTCACCGCGGAGGGTGAGATCGAGGCGCGCCTCGGCCACGCGGTGGACGCCTTCCTGCACCACGACCGGCCGATCCTGCGGCCGGCGGACGATGCCCTGTATCGACGCGTTGCGGGAGCCATGCGGCCGCTGCGTCTCGGGCGTGGCTGCGCACCGGCCGAGGTCGCCCTGCCGGTCGCCCTCCCCGCGCCCCTACTCGCTGTCGGCGGGCAGATGAAGAACACCGTCGCCCTCGCCTGGGGCCGGCGGGTGGTGGTCTCGCCCCACATCGGGGAGCTCGACACGCCGCGCGGCCTGGCGATCTTCGAGCAGGTAGTGGAGGACCTGCAGGCGCTGTACGGGGTGAAGGCACTGCGCCTGGCGTGCGACGCCCACCCCCACTACACCGCGAGCCAGTGGGCGCGGAGCCGCGACCTGCCGGTGACCGAGGTCTTCCACCACCACGCCCACGCGGCGGCCCTGGCCGGGGAGCACCGGATAGCGGAGCCGATGCTGGTCTTCACCTGGGATGGGGTCGGCTACGGCGAGGATCGGACCCTGTGGGGGGGCGAGGCCCTCCTCGGCCGGCCTGGCCAGTGGCAGCGGGTGGCGTCGTTCCGTCCCTTCCGCCTGCCCGGCGGTGATCGCGCCGGCCGCGAGCCGTGGCGCAGTGCGGCGGCCCTGTGCTGGGAGGTGGGCCGGAGCTGGGGTGGTGGGGGCGACGAGATGGGTCTGCTGCGGCAGGCGTGGTGGCGCAGTGTCAACAGCCCGGTCACCACGGCGGCAGGGCGGTTATTCGATGCGGCGGCCGCCCTCACCGGCCTTTGTCACGCCGGGAGCTTCGAGGGGCAGGGGCCGATGTGGCTGGAGGCGGCGGCCGGCGGCGCGGCGCGGGCGATTCCCCTGCCTCTGGAATGCGACGCCCACGACGTGTGGCGCAGCGACTGGGAGCCGCTCCTGTCAATGCTGCTCGACGAGGAGTTACCCGTGGCGGAGCGGGCGGCGATCTTCCACGCCTCCCTCGTGGACGCTCTCGTCGACCAGGCGGTGCGGGTGCGGAAGGAGACGCGGGTGGCGCGCGTCGGCCTCACCGGCGGCTGCTTCCAGAACCGCATCCTCACGGAAGGGGCCGTGGCGCGGCTGGAGGCCGCCGGCTTCCAGGTCCTGCTCCACGCGCAGGTGCCGTGCAACGACGCCGGGATCGGCTACGGTCAGGTAGTGGAGGCCGCGGCGCGGCTGCGGTAGCTGGATGGGCCGAAATGCGGTTTAGTACCCACGACCGCTGTCCGGCAGGCGGGCGGCAGACCGAGAGGAGGATCGACCATGGTACGAGCGACGATCGTATTGCTGGCGGGGGTGTTGTGCGCGGGTCACGCGGTGGCGGCGATCCACACGGAGGTCGTGGACTACCGTGAGGGCGATACCGCCCTGCGCGGTTACCTCGCCTACGACGATGCGTCGACGGCCAAGCGGCCCGGGGTGCTGGTGGTGCACGAGTGGTGGGGGCTCAACGAGCACGCCCGGCACAAGGCCGAGGCCCTGGCCAGGGCGGGCTACGTGGCCCTGGCGATCGACATGTACGGCGACGGCGACCACCGACCACCCCAAGGAGGCCGGGGAGTGGTCCGGCTACATCGGTCAGCACCAGGCGCTCGGCAAGGCGCGCTTCCTCGCGGGGATGACCCTGCTGAAGCAGCAGCCGTTGGTCGTCGCGGACAAGATCGCCGCCATCGGCTTCTGTTTCGGTGGCCACGTGGTCCTGTCCATGGCGGCCCAGGGAGTCGATCTGCGCGGGGTGGTGAGCTTTCACGGCGCCATGCCGGCCGAGCCGGTGCCCGCCGGTACCCAGGTGAAGGCCAAGATCCTGATGAACCACGGCGCCGCCGACCCGATGGTGACCATGGACAAGGTGCTGCACTTCCAGGAGATCCTCAGCGATGCGGGCGCGGACTGGGAGTGCAACATCTACGGTGGCGCCCAGCACAGCTTCACCAATCCCACGGCGGACGGCCGTGGCATCCCCGGCCTGGCCTACAACGCAAACGCGGACCGCCGCTCCTGGCAGGCGATGCTGGATTTCTTCCGGGAGATCTTTGGGGAGTAGCCGGTAGTTCACACGCGTGGGCGACGCTCGTGGCTGAGGGAGTATCCCGATCGGGGTGGGGGATGCGGGGTGCGGGGTGGGGGGAATGTCCGGCCCTGCGGGCCGGTAGAAACCGACGTAGGGGCACGGCGTGCCGTGCCCGGTTATCTGCCAACAAATTCGATCACCTGGCCGGCGGAGCCGGCCATCCGCCCCCTCATCCCTCATCCCCCAACCCGCATCCCCTACCCCTCAGTACAAGTCGTAGTGCAGCAACCGGCAGTCGATGGGGCCGTTGCGCAGGGGGTAGCGGCGGGTCGCCTTAAGGTGCAGGGCGGCGGTCAGCTCGCGGTTTCCTGCGAGGACGAAGGTGCGCCAGCCCTTGCAGCGCTGTTTCAGGAGCGTTCCGAGGGCGGCGTAGAGGGGCGCGAGGTCGGTCTCCCCGTCGAGGCGTTCGCCGTAGGGCGGGTTGGTGACCAGGGTGCCGGTGCCCGGTGGCGGCTGGGCCGCGTCGATGGCGCGCTGCTCGATGGTCACCAGGTGCCCGACTCCGGCGGCGTCGGCATTGGCGCGGGCGGCGGCCACCGCGCGTGGGTCACGGTCGCTGCCGGCGATCGGCGGAAGGTCGTCGCGGCGCACGGCGGCCCGTGCCTCCTGGCGCAGCGACTGCCACAGCCCCGGGTCGAAGTCGCGCCACCGTTGACAGGCGAAGGCCCGGTCGCCGGCGATCCCCGGGGCGATCCCCGCCGCCAGCAGCGCCCCCTCGATCAGCAGGGTGCCGGAGCCGCACAGGGGGTCGAAGAGCGGCGACTGGCGATCCCAGCCGGAGAGCAGCACGATACCGGCGGCGAGGGTCTCGCGCAGGTGCGCCGGGTGGCCGGTGACCCGCCAGCCGCGCTTGTGCAGCGGCGTGCCGGCTGCATCGAGGTAGATCGCCGCGCGGTTGTGGCCGATGCGGGCGTGGACCCGCACGTCGGGCCGCTCCTTGTCGATGTCGGGCCGCCGCCCGGTGGTCTCCCGCAGGCGGTCGCAGAGGGCATCCTTTACCCTCAGGACCGTGAAGCCGGAATGGTCGATCCACTGGTTGGCACGGCCGAGGCGGCAGTCGACGGCCAGGGTGCAGTCCGGGTCGAGCCACTCCTCCCACGGGATGCGCCGTACCCCCGCGTAGAGGCGGTCGTGGGTGAAGCTATTGAAGGTGCCCAGCTCCACGAAGACGCGGGTGGCGGTGCGCAGCCAGAGGCAGGCGCGGTACAGGTCGCGTCGCGCCCCGGTGAACGCAACCCCACCTGGGCGGCGCTCCACCTCTCGCATGCCGAGCACACTCAGCTCCCCGGTCAGGACCTCCTCCAGACCGCCGGCGGCGGTGGCGAAGCAGCGCATCGGGACTATGCGTCCCAGAGGAACGGCTCGGCCCGGTCGAAGTCCGGCAGGCCGGTGGTCGGTGAGGTCGCGAGGTCCTGGGTGAAGAGGCGCGTGAGGCCGGCGAGGCGCGCGGCGTCGAGGGCCTCCTCGTACTCGGCGGCGGTGATCGTCCGGCCCAGCTCCGGGAAGCGGGTCACGGCGGCCGCGCCGCCGGCGGTGTATGTGAGAGGCTCCGGGACGTACTGGGCCATCAGGGAGAGCCACAGCGCCTCGCCCAGGTCCTCGGCGAGGAGGCGCATCACCCGGCTGGTCCCGGCCAGGCCGCCGGGCATCACCAGGTGGCGCACGATGAGACCGCGACGCGCGTGGTGCAGGGCCTGATCGTCCGGGAGATGGCCGACCTGGCGATGCATCTCGCGCACCGCCCGTCGGGCGCGATGCACGTAGTTACGCACCCGCGACAGCTCCCAGGCGATCGCATCCGAGCCGTACTTGAAGTCCGGCAGGTAGACGTCCACCAGGCCGTCGAAGCGGGCGAGGACCTGCGGACCGTCGGTGCCGTTGGAGTTGTACACCACCGGCAGGGAGAGGCCGTTGAGACGCGCCAGCTCCACCGCCCGGGCGACGCTGCGCGCCTGATGAGTGGGCGACACCAGGCCGATCGCCTCGGCGCCACTTGCCGCCAGGGCGACGATGCGCTCGGCACACCGCTCCGGCGACAGGGCCTCGCCACGGCGCGGGTGGTGGCTGGCCTGATGGTTCTGGCAGAAGCAGCAGCGCAGGTTGCAGCCGCTGAGGAACAGGTTGCCGACCCCGCGGTCGCCGCCGATCGGCGGCTCCTCGCCCAGGTGCACCACGGCGGCGGAGAGATAGATGGGAGGAAAGGACATGGGGTCGCGACGGCTTGAACAGTGTCGGGGGCAATCGTAGATTGCGCTGCTCCCCGGCGCACACTCTTGAGAAAGTCTATCGAGTTACCCCGATTAAGATTCGCGGTCTGGCACAACCCTTGAGAAGGAGATTCTGATGAGCACACAGACCCCGCAGGAAGTGGCCTTCGAGATCCGCGACGACCTGCACGGCAAGGTGGTCGGCGAGGGGAAGGGGACCACGCATTTCGAGGGCAACCCGAGCGCGATGTTCGCGCCGCAATGGGTGACCTACGAAGGCAAGGATTACCTGCTGTACACCGACGTCGAGGGCGCCAAGCCGTACATCATCGTCAAGAAATAGGGCGAGGCCGCGCGTGGCGCGGGTGCTCCGATTCTCGGGGCCGGCGGGCGATGCCTGTCGGCCCTTTTTCGCGCGATCGCCACCGGGTGATTCCACACCCTGTTCGTTGTAGACCGCATGGAGCGGGACGCTCCATACGGTCTGACGGAGGGCGAGGAGCCCTCCATCCACTGGGGGTGAAGCCGCCCGGACATGTGCCGGGCG
>JASFUG010000112.1:0-9114 GCA_050050395.1 Nitrospirota bacterium | reverse complement strand
AACTCCACCGCCGCCGCCGCCGCCCCTGTGGAAAACAGCCACAATGCGGCAAACAATACGCGTCGCATCATGCCGCCTTCCGGTAGATCAATAATCCCACCACGACACACAGAATTGCGACTAGACTAAGGTCCAGCGTGAAGCCGAACGTCAGCTTCATGATGCCCAGATCGAGGGTCCACGGGGGGGTCAGCCCAACCCTCATACCCTGCACAAACAAATCATGGAAAATGCCACCGTGGACGAGGTGCTTGAGCATCGTCGACAGGACCCCTCCGAAGACGGCGGAAAAGAACGCCACCAACAGCCCAATCCAAAGGCTGCCCTTTGATTTTCGCTCGTTCAGCATCGATGACATAGGATCGGAGTTTTTTCGGGGGTCGTATGGATCCGGGGGCCGCTTGTTAGCAGAGGGTTCCCCGCTGGCGCAAGGTTGACGATCGGTGCCGTTTCGGAGGCACGAGACCCAACCGCGCGCCGGAATGGATCAATTCCTCGCCCCCGTCGGCCGATTCAACTGTTATGACCCTCGCCAACACCAGCCTCCTTGACGCCCTGGAGATGATCCTCACCAAGGATGCCTCCGGGGTGCTCACCGCAACCCGTGTCGACAGTGCCCAGCGCAAGCTTCATATCATCGATGGCAAGGTGGTCTTTGCCTCCTCTCTGGCACCCGAGGGACGCCTCCTGGATCGGCTGCGCGCTGCCGGCCGCCTCACCGAGGCGCAGTACAGCCGTGCACTGAGCTCCTTGCAGGAGACCGGGCGCAAGGCCGGACAGATCCTGATCTCGCTACGGCTGCTGACGGCGGAAGAGGTCGTGGCGGTGCTGGAGGAGCAGATCTACGGCAATCTTCGAGTCCTGCTGGAAGATCCAACGATCCCGGTCCGTTTCCTGCTCATCCCGGACTTGACCGTCGAGCAGCCCCATCCGGATCTGCCGGTGCCCGAGGCCCTGTTTCGGGCCTTCGCGGGCATGGCGCCCGGCGCGCTGGAACGGCACTACCCGCTGTCCGCCGAACAGTGTTTCCGTACCGCCGTCACACCGTGGTCCTTCGTCCACCGTTTCCCGTTCGACACCGAGGCAGCGACCGTGCTCAGCCTGGTGGAGGCGGGGCGCACGGCCGCCGACATCGCTCGGTTTGCGGAGCTGGACCTGTCGGCGGTGACCCAACGGCTCTTCCTCCTCATGTACCTGGGCCTGATCGAGCCGAGCACCGCGCCGACGTCAGTGGAACCTACCTCGGCCGCGGGTTTAGTGGGGGAGTCCGGTAGCGTGGCCGAGCAGGAAGCCGGCGACGCGGAAACACTTTCCGCTTACGCGCAGCAGCTCCGGGAGGAGCTCCTCGGCCTGGATCGCCGGCTGGAGCAGATGGATTACTTCCAGATCCTGCGCATCAATGAAAACCACCCCGTGCAGGCGATCAAGGAGTCGTACCGTACCCTGAGCAAGCGCCTCCACCCCGACATGGTGCGTGGCTCCGGACTCGCAACGGAGGCGGTGGAGATCGCCGAACGCGTATACGCCAAGCTCAGCGTCGCGTACGACACCTTGACCGATACCGAGAAGCGGCGCGCCTACCTGAGGGCACGGCAGACCCCGGCCGCAGCACGCCGAGCGGCAGCCACGGACCCGGACACCATCTTCAACAACGCCCGCAAGGCCATCACCGCCCATCAGTACGATCGCGCGGCGCAACTCCTCGCCAATCTCATCGAGCGGTTCCCGGACCGCAGCGAGTATCATTATTACATCGCGACCGCCTATACCGCCCTTCGTGGTCGCAAGCGCGAGGCGGAACAGGAGCTGAAACGGGCGAT
The DNA here is from genome assembly GCA_050050395.1 of Nitrospirota bacterium. Taxonomy (GTDB): domain Bacteria; phylum CG2-30-53-67; class CG2-30-53-67; order CG2-30-70-394; family CG2-30-70-394; genus DASWHD01. The sequence goes on along the minus strand of JASFUG010000112.1, from coordinate 7,294 downwards.
CGAGCTCGAACCGACCAACCCCCATTACTACGTCGGCCTGGCCAACCTCTACCGTGATGGACGCATCACCGACAAGGCATTGATCATGTACCGCACGGCGCTGCGCTGGGATCCCACGAATCGCTACGCACTGAAGGCCGTGGAAGAGCTGGAGGCCGGGGTCAAGGCGGCCGACGCCGGCAAGGTGGGTAGCCTCTTCACCCGCTTCCGGAAGTAGCGGTCGATGAACGCCGAGGATGCCGCCCTCCGGCCCCTCGATGCCGGCTTGCCAGTTCCTACGGAGCGCGACGAGGGCACGGCGGAGCTGAGCTACGAGATCAACCTCCGGCTCTACGAGTGGGTCGGGAGGTTGATGGAGCTGATCCAGAAGGTCGCCCCGCTCCGGATTCGGGTGCACAACCTGGATGATCAGGCGGAGCGCGGGGACATCTTCCTGTTCAACCACTTCTCCCGCTTCGAGACCTTCCTCCCCCAGTACGTCTTGTACCGCAAGGCAAAGGTCGTGGGCCGATCCCTCGCCGCGCCCGAGTTCCTGGGCCCGGATTGGTTCGGTGATTTCCTGCGAGGCCTGGGCGCCATCCCTACCAACATGCACGGGATCATCGACTTCATGGGCGATGAGATCCTGGCGTGTCGAAAGATGGTCATCTTTCCCGAAGGGAGCATGATCAAGGACAAGAAGGTCGTGGACCACCGTGGTCGCCTGGAGATCTACTCCCGCGACCGGGGCACGCGCAGGACCCCACACACAGGGTCGGCAGTGACGGCCTTGAAGGCGCAGTACCGCCTCTACTACCTGAAACGCGCTTTCGAGGAGGGCAACACCGCGTTGCAGGACATGCTCCTCGGCGACTGGCCCACCAAGGACGCGGAGACACTGCAGCAGCGCTTCGCACGGCCAATCACCATCGTGCCCGCCAATATCACCTTCTTCCCGCTACGCATCACGGACAACCTGCTCCAGGCAGTGGCGGAGCGACTGGCGAAGGTGAAGAGCCGGCGGCTCCTCGAGGAGCTGCGCATCGAGGGCAACCTGCTGTTCAGACCGACCGATATGGACATCCGCTTCTCGGAACCGATTCCGGTCGCCGACTACCTGACGCGCGTCGACCGTTGGCTCCTAGACCGGATCTATCGTGGCATGGCGCGCAAGGCAGCCGGCCATCAGGATCTGGAGCGCCCCCTGCACTGGCTGCGTCGCCTTCAACAACGCCGTACTCACCAGTTGGCGGAGCCGATCATGCAGCGCTACATGCGCGACATGTACGGGCTGACCACGATCAACCTCAGCCACCTGGTGTCCAACGTCCTGTATCGCACCGTTTCCGAGGCGCACCGTCAACGGATCGGGGTGAGTGAGCTCGGTGACATGACCTACGTCGCGGTGAAGCGGCTGCAACGCTCCAAGCGCGTGTTTCTGCATCCCGACCTCACCAATATCGAGAAGAACATCCAGATTCCGTGCCAGCCGCTACAACGTTTCCAGGGATGTCTGGGACGCGCCGAGGACCAACACCTAATCCATCTCGATCGTTCGGAGTTCTTCCTGTCGCCGAAGCTTACCGATGTCCACGACTTCGACGAGATCCGCCTGGAGAACCACGTCCAGCTCGCGGTGAACGAGTCGCAGCCGGTGGTGGACTGCGTACGTGCCGTGGACGAGGCCCTCTCCCTGAAGCCGGATGAGCGACGGCGCAGGATATCCACCTACCTGCAAGAAGACGACATGCGCCTTTTTCAGCATGACAAGGCGATCTTCACTCAGCCGCACTACCACCGCCTCAACCAGCACGAGACGGGGAAGCAGGACGGCACATCCTTCCTTCTGGAGGGCACCCGAGACGACCTCGGGGTCCTGGTGGTGCACGGCTTCTCTGCCTCCCCCGCCGAGGTCCGTCCCCTCGCTGAGGCGCTTCACGGGGAGGGCTTCACGGTCTTCGCGCCGCGCCTGCGCGGCCACGGCACGTCACCCTACGATCTGGCCACCCGCACCTGGGCGGATTGGCTCGCCTCGGCGCGGCTTGGTTACACTCTGCTACGAAATCGCTGCCGCCGGGTGGCGATCGTCGGTCACTCGATGGGGGGCTGTCTTAGCTTCCTGCTGGCTACCGAGGTTCCAGCGGCCGGCGTGGTCAGCATCTCCGCTCCGACCCGCCTGGCAAGTCGACGCTCCTCCCTCGTACCGCTGCTACACAAGGCCAACCGGCTGGCCAACCTCCTCACCGGGTTAGAGGGACTCAAGAACTTCGACCGAGCGGAGCCGGAGAATCCGGACATAAATTACCGTCACCTCCCGATCTCGGGGGTGCGAGAGCTACAGGACCTGATCTCTGCCTTCCAGGAAGTCTTACCGGAAGTGAAGGTACCGGTACTGGTCTTGCAGGCGGACGAGGACCCGACGGTCGAGCTGGCCAGTGCCCATGACATCGAGGAACGCCTGGGCAGCCATAGCAAGCGGGTCGTCATCATTCCGGCGGAGCGGCATGTGCTGGTCCTCGACGACCGCCTCGGCGTTCATCGGAGGGTGCGGAAGTTCATGGTCGGGCTGGCGGACGGTACCATCGGCAACGACTGATCCTCGCGCCGTCCAGCCTCCCGCCAGTCACGTCCGCCTGGCATTCCTGACCATGACCGAGCTGCGCATGCGCAATGGCTTGCTGCTGGCGACCGTGATGTTCCTGTCGGGGTGCTCCACCCCGTACCTGGCCGACACGGCCTACCATCACCTACGGCTGCTCACGCGCCGTATCCCCATCGACGAGGTGATCGACGACGCGGACACGGACCCCGCCTTGCGGCGGACCCTGACACAGGTCGAATCGATCCGCCGGTTTGCCGCGGACGATCTCGGTATGACGGTGGATGACAACTACGCCACCTACGTCGAGGTCGACGGCCGCTACGTCACCTTCAACCTGTCGGCCTGCCCGCCCGATCAACTGGTGCCGTACCGGTGGCGTTTTCCCGTGGTCGGCGCCGTGCCGTACAAAGGATTCTTTCACCGCGAGGACGCGGAGCGCGAGGAACGGCGCCTTCGCGCGGCAGGCTACGAGACCTACCTGCGAGGCGTGATCGCCTACTCGACCCTTGGCTGGTTCAGCGACCCGGTGTTGTCGACGATGCTCGACGACGAGCCGTACGAGGTCGCCGACCTCCTTTTCCACGAGCTCACCCACGCCACCCTGTTCATCAAGGGTGAGATCGCATTCAACGAGTCCCTCGCGAGCTTCGTGGCCGAGCAAGCGACCCTCCGGTACATAGCCGATCGAGAGGGAAGTGACTCGCCGGCCTATCGCGATCGCGTCGCCACATATACGCAGGCGCAACGGTTCAACGAGCTCGTCCACCGCCTGTACCTCGATCTCGAGGCCCTCTACGAAGAAGCTCCACCGGACATCACGGTGCGACGCGAGGAGATCTACGCGGCCTTTCGCAAGGACCTACTCGCGGACGGCTCCGGGATCACCGCCGCCGGCTACCGTAGATTTGCCGGTTTGCCACCCAACAACGCGCGCCTCCTCGCGCACCACCGCTATCATGATGGCCGAAATGGCTTCGCGGCGTTACTGACGAGACACGATGGTGACATTAGCGCCTTCCTGAAGACCCTGATTCGCCACCGACGTGCTCTCCGGCACGACCCATTCGCCGTACTGCCGCACCTGGCCCCGGGTTAATCTTGGCTGCTGGCCACCGGCTGCTAGCACGTCGCAATCCGAAGCGCGCACGCCACGACGTGCTGGATCTCGACGGGCCGCCGAGGTTCTGCGCCGAAAAAGTTAGCCGACCATTCTGCCGATAAGGAAACGGACTATGTCGAACGCCACGACAAGCTCCAGCCCCTCCGAAAGGCCAAGGGGCTCGGTGGCCAAGAAGATTACGGTGATGGTCGTCGACGACTCGCCCTCGATGTGCGCCAAGATCGAGGCGATCCTCGGTCGAGAGCCCGACATCGATGTGGTGGCCACCGCTCCGGACCCGGTGAGCGCCGTGGGGACCCTCGCGCATCTTGAGCCCGATGTCCTCACCCTGGACATCGAGATGCCGCGAATGGATGGGCTGACCTTTCTCCGCAAGCTGATGGCGAGTCGCCCGATCCCCGTGGTGATGGTCTCGTCCCATACCCAGAAGGGCGCCGATCTCTCCATCGAGGCGATTCGTTCCGGTGCGGTCGCCGTGGTCGGAAAGCCCATGACTTCAGAGTCGCAAGACCTGCAGGAATTCGCCGTCACGCTGGTGGAGCAGGTGCGCGCTGCGGCCGCTTGTCGCATTAATCACCTGTGCACCTCCCACACCCCGAGCGCAGTCGTGAGCAATCCGACAGCCCGGGGATCCCGGATGCTGAGGCCGATCCTCATCGGTGCCTCCACCGGAGGCACCGATGCCTTGCGTTGGGTGTTGTCGAGCCTTCCCGCGGATTCGCCACCGATCGCCATCGCACAGCACATGCCGCAGCATTTCACCACGTCGTTCGCCGCCCGGCTCGACCAGGAAAGCGCCCTCACCGTCAAGGAGGCGGAAGACGGCGAAGCGCTGCGAGCCGGCGTCGCACTGCTGGCACCGGGCGACTCCCACATGACGATTGTCGGGACGGTATCGGCACCGAGAGTCGCGGTAACCCCTGGGGCCCGGATGAGCCACGCGCGGCCGTCCGTGGACCTGCTCTTCACATCCGCCGCGCGGGTCCTGGGCCGGGAAGCCGTCGGCCTGATCTTATCCGGGATGGGCGACGACGGTGCCCGTGGCCTGCGCTCCATGCGCGACGCCGGCGCCGCGACCTTCGCCCAGGACGAGGCGAGTTGCGTGATCTACGGCATGCCGCGCGCCGCCCAGACACTGGGCGCGGTGGGCCGCGAGCTCTCCCTCGATCGGATCCCAGACGCGACGCTGACGGCCGCCATGCCGGAATCGCACTAGTCCTCTGCACCTTCCGGGGGGATGAACAGGGGCGTGATCCCACGTTGCCGCAAGCGCGCCTCCTCGCGTTCCGCCTCCTCCTGACTGGCGAACGGCGGTAGTCGCAAGACCAGATAGGGGCCCCATCGCTGGATCACCGTCTCGATGCCCAGGGAGCGGTAGTGTTCCTGGTCGTCGAGGGCACTCTCCTCCAGACGATAGGTGCCGAGTTGCAGGATGTAGCGCGGCGGTGCGGGAGAGGCATCGCCCTCGGCAGGCGACGGGGTCGGCGACGCGGGCGGATCCGGCCGTACGGCCGCCACAGGCTCGTCGCGTTCGGCTGGCGACGTAGATGACGGGGCCGGTGTCGTAGCGACCGGCGCCGTCGGTGTGGCCGGCTCGGATGCGGGAGGCTCGATATGAAGGGCGGGCGGCTCGGTTAATGGCTGCAACAAGGCGGCGGTTTCGTCTCCATCACCAGGCGACCGTGCGCCATCGGGCGGGGGCTCGATGATCAGGGGGAACTCGTCCGCCGCCGGAGGCGAGACCCTCTCCGTCGCCACCGGTTGTGGCGGCGCCGTCTCCGCCGGTGGGTCGCTTCGCAGCGAGCCATCTCCCCGCGCCATCCACATACCGCCGCCGAGGAGGAGTGCTAGGGCGAGACCACTGACGGCGGCGACGCTGCGCACGCGCCGCCGGACATCGCCGAAGAGAAACTCCGGTGTGCGCCGCAATGGCACCGGCTGACGGAGGTCCATTCGCAACGCGACGGCCATGGGCGCAGTGTAACAGCCACGGGACCAGGTCCATACCGCGACTTTCCACGACAATGGTTTCGCGGGATGTGATCAGGACGGGCCTCAGTCCGCCTGATCGAGGCGAGGCGCGACGACCCGCCGGCTGGGCGTGGTGCGAAATTCCGGTTAAGATCGCCGACACGGCCGCCGGCCCCGAATCTACGCGACAAAGGACACTTCGATGCTCTCCGACCTCGCCATGCAACGCGACCAGCTCCACGCCCGTCTCGTCGATCTCCGGGGGCACCTTTGACCCGGACGGCAAACAGACGCGGATCGCTGAGATCGATCGCCTGGCGGAGGAGCCGGGGTTCTGGGACGACCTGAGCCGGGCCCAGGGCCTGCAAAAAGAGCGTGCCCAGCTACAGCGCGTCGTCGACCTGTGGCAGGCGTTCACTTCCGCGTTCGATGACCTCGACGTCCTGTTCGAGTTCGCCGAGGCCGAGCCGGATGACGCTAGCCACCAGGACGAGATCGCGCGGGAGCTGAGTCGCCTGGAGGATGAGCTCTCCGAGCTCGAGGTGGCGACCATCCTGGCCGGGGAGACGGATGCCAACAACGCGATCGTCGATATCAACGCCGGCGCCGGTGGCACCGAGTCCCAGGACTGGGCGCAGATGTTGCTGCGTATGTTCAGCCGTTGGGCGGAGCGCCGCGGGTTCGACCCTCAGCTGCTGGACCTCCAGCCCGGCGAGGAGGCGGGTATCAAGTCGGCCACCCTGCTGGTGAAGGGCGAGTATGCCTTTGGTTACCTGAAGGGTGAGACCGGCGTCCATCGGCTGGTGCGCATTTCACCGTTCGACGCGGCGAAACGGCGGCACACCTCGTTTGCCTCCGTGTTCGTGAGCGCGGAGATCGACGAAGAGATCGTGGTGGACATCGAGGAGAAGGACCTGCGGATCGACACCTACCGTTCCTCGGGCGCCGGCGGCCAGCACGTCAACAAGACCGACTCGGCGGTGCGTCTCACCCACCTCCCCACCGGAATCGTCGTCGCGTGCCAGAACGAGCGTAGCCAGATCAAGAACCGGGCGACGGCCATGAAACTGCTCAAGGCAAAGCTCTACGAGATGGAACGCCTGGCGCAAGATGAGCGCCGCGCCGAAGCGAGCGCCGATAAGACAGACATCGCCTGGGGTCATCAGATCCGCTCCTACGTCCTCGCGCCCTATCGTCTCGTGAAGGACGTGCGCACGCGACACGAGACGGGCAACGTGGACGCGGTCCTCGACGGCGATCTCGACGACTTCATCAAGGCGTATCTGCTGGCGCCCAGGCCCACCGCGGCGGCAAAGTGACACGCCTTGCGACCCGTCAGCCGCTGGCGGGTGTCACGACCTTGATCAGATCACCCGGGCGCGGACTCGGTTTGCCGTCGTAGCCGTTAAAAAAGGACAGCCACGCGGCGTCTCGCTCATCGCCGGGATAGCGGCGTGCGAGTCCGGCGAAGGTCTCGCCACGCTGGACGGCGTGGAGACGTAACCTCTCGGGTGCCGCCTGGCGCCTCTGGCCCGGCGTGAGAGGCGCGAGGGAGGCAGTGATGGCCTCTACTCTGCGAGAATCACGCGCAAAGGTTTCTGGGTCGCCGAAGGCGAAGGCAG
>JASFUG010000111.1:0-9179 GCA_050050395.1 Nitrospirota bacterium | reverse complement strand
TCAGGTTGGGTGGGGCGTGTCGCAAGGTTTACCGGCCATGGCTGCTGACACGCCTTCCATCACCCTCTACACCGTCGGGCACGGGGATCGGACGCTGGGGGAGCTGGTGGCGGTGCTGGGGGAGGCGCGGGTGGAGCGGGTGGTGGACGTGCGGAGCTATCCGTCGTCGCGGCGCCATCCGCAGTTCTGCAAGACGGAGCTGGGGATGGAGCTGCGGGAGGCAGGGATCGGCTATCTCTGGGGCGGGGAGGCGTTGGGTGGCCTGCGCAGGGAGCGCGGCCGATCGCGCCACGTCGCCCTGATGAGCGCCGGTTTCCGGGCCTACGCCGACCATATGGCGACACCCGGCTTCCGGCAGGCGGTGGACCGCCTCCTGGCCCAGGCGCAGCCGGCGCGCCTCGCGGTAATGTGCGCGGAGCGGCTGCCTTGGGAGTGCCACCGATGGTATTTGGCCGACGCCCTGGTGGTGGCCGGGGCAAGGGTGGAGCACCTGATCGAGATGGGCCAGCGCCGGTCCCATCGCCTCAACCCTCTGGCGCGGCTGGAGAACGGCGCCCTGGTCTATGACCGCGGCACGACCGCCGAGCTCGACCTGAACCTGCCCGCTTGACCGTGAGGCTCCGCCACGTCACCCCGATCCCCGGCGATGCTCGCGGCCTAGCACTCTCCTGAGAAGTTCCCATACTGGGGAGCAGCGGCACCACTAGTGGCGCAAGCATTTCGTAAACCATTGTGAGGTAAGCATTGATGAACACCCTTCGTACCGTTGTCCTGATGGCCGTGCTCACCGCGGTCCTGGTGTGGGCCGGCGACGCCCTCGGCGGGCGGAGTGGGGCGATGATCGCCCTGATCTTCGCCGGGGTGATGAACCTCGGCTCCTACTGGTTCTCCGACAAGATCGTGATCCGCATGTACCGCGGCCAGGAGGTGACCAGCGGTCCCCTCTACGATGTAGTGCGGGAGCTGTGCACCCGCGGCCAGCTCCCCATGCCCAAGGTCTACATCCTGCCCCAGGCCACGCCCAACGCCTTTGCCACCGGCCGCAACCCGAGCCACGCGGCAGTGGCCGCCACGGAGGGGATCGTGCGGATGCTCAGCCGCGAGGAGCTGCTGGGCGTCATGGCCCACGAGATGAGCCACGTGAAGAACCGCGACATCCTCATCGGATCGATCGCCGCCACCATCGCCGGCGCGATCTCCTACCTCGCCCACATGGCGCAGTGGGCGGCCCTGTTCGGCGGCTTCGGGCGCAGCGACGGCGAGCGCGGCAACCCGTTCGCCCTGATCGTGATGATGATCGTAGCCCCCCTCGCCGCCATGCTGGTGCAGATGGCGATCTCGCGCTCGCGCGAGTACCAGGCCGACGCCTCGGGCGCCGCCCTATGCGGCAATCCCCTGTACCTCGCCTCGGCCCTGGCCAAGCTGGAGGGGGCGAACCGCCGTTACCCGATGCCCCAGGTGAACGAGGCGACCGCCCACATGTTCATCGTCAACCCCCTGAGCGGCGGCGGCGTGCGCGCCCTGTTCTCCACCCATCCGCCGATGGAGGAGCGGATCCGACGGCTGGAGGCAATGGCCCACACCGGCGGCCGGTGATGGCGCGACACCGCCCTGCGAGGCCCGCACCGCGCGGCGGCTGGATGGCCGCGTTCGCGATGGCGATCGTCCTCTTGATCGGTGCCCTGCCGGCGACCGCCGGCCACGGCACGACCCGGGCGGTGGCCAACAATCCGGCCGCAGCCGCCGTCCGGGACCGGGCGGCCAAGGTCGACAAAGGGGTCTTCCTGGTAGCGAACCGCGACCTGGCGGACCCCAACTTCCGCGAGACGGTGATCCTGATCGTCGACCACGGCGCCGACGGCACCCGCGGCCTGATCGTCAACCGGCCCACCGACATCCCCTTCGCCGACGCGTTGCCGGAGGTGGAGGCCTTACAGAAGCTCAAGGACACCGTGTACGTCGGTGGGCCGGTGGCGCGCTACCTGGTCAGCCTGCTGGTGCGCTCGGACCAGCCACCGGAGGACACGGTCCCGGTCTTCGACTCGGTATATTTCAGCCACAAGCTCTCCGCCCTCCTTTATCTCCTGGAGCGCTCGCAGCCCAACGCAACGATGCGCGCCTACGTCGGCCACGCCGGCTGGGCGCCGGGACAGCTCTCCATGGAGCTGAATCGCGGTGACTGGCACATCGCCACCGCCGATGCCGCGACGATCTTCGACAGCGACGCCGAGCAGGTGTGGCCGACCCTGATCGAGCGCCTCGAGCCGCGCGTGCTTCAGGCCAGCATCTCAGGGCGCTGTTGCCCTCCAGCCGCCCAGTAGCGGGTGGTAGAGCCCGATGCGGATGGGGCGGGCGTCGAGGCCGGCCATGAGGCGAGCGTAGCGTTCGAGCTGGGGACGGTAGCGGTCCCACTCGGCGGCGAGGAAGGCGTCCGCGTCGCCGCCCTCGTGGGTGGAGGACTTGTAGTCGACGATCCAGCGCGTGCCGTGCTCGACGAAGGTGCGGTCGAGCACGCAGTGCACAGTGCGGCCGTCCACCACCCCGGACAGGGGCAGCTCGCACACCGCCTCCGGGTGCGGCGCGAGGAGCCACTGGCCGCGGGGGTCGGCGAGCACACGGACGACCGTCTCCACCACCCGCGCCGTTGCTTCGTCCACCTCTCCCGGTACTACCCCCTCGACGGCGAGGGCGGCGGCGAGGCGGCTCCGCTCACCCGTAACGCGGAGACCATCCCATGCCGCCAGCCCCTCGCGAGCGATGCGCTGCAGGAGGGCGTGGACCACGGTGCCGACGTGGCGTGCGACCTCGCCGGCCCAGCGGAAGGGTGGCGCCTCGGCGCGAACTGGCGGTGGTGCCGCGGCGGTGAGGGGTGGGGCCGACTCCGGGAGGCGGAAGGCGCGCTCCAGGCGCACCGGCATGTGGCCGACCGGCGCCGCAGGACGCGGAGCGACCTCCGGCGGGAGCCCCGCGACAAAGGCGTCGCCCACCGCCGGCCACAAGAGGTGGAGAAGGGAGCGGGGAGCTGGGGCCAGGGCGCCGTCCGACCGCGCCGTCACGTGGCCCAGGAGGTGGAGCCGCTCCCGCGCCCGGGTGGTGGCCACGTACAGAAGGCGGCGCGCCTCGTGCGCCCGCTCTTCGGCGTCGAGGCCCTTCACGAACCGGTAGGTGGGCGCCTCCTGCCTCCCTTGCCCCTTGGCGGCGACCAGCAGGCCGTCCGGCCCCTCGAACCAGCGCAGCAACCTCCCGGTGTCGGGACGCAGCGGCCGCCCCAGGCCCGGGAGGATCACCGTGTCGAACTCCAGCCCCTTGGCCTGATGGATGGTGGTCACCACCACCGCGCCGTCTGCCGCCGGGGGGGAGGGGGCGAAGAGCTCCGCCACACCCGCGGCGATCGCCTCCGCGGTGAGCGGGCCGTGCGCCTGCAGCTCGTCGAGGCGGGCCAGCAGCGCGCGTGCCTCCTGCCACTCGCCGGCGGTAGCCAGCGCGGGTCCCCCGAGGGCGACCCACACCCCCTCGACCGCCATCGCCAGGGAGCGCCGGCCGGTCTCCCCGGCCGCCGCGGCCATCACCTTCGCGAGGCGGGCTGCGCGCTCGCGCGCTTCCGCGCCGAGGCGGGCGGTGCATGCCGGGTCGCCTACCAGCGCCGGGAGCGGCGCCTCTCGGTCCGCGCCGCATAGGGCCTCCAGCTCCGCAAGGGTGAGGCCGCACCACGGGGCGCGGAGCAGGGCGAGCCAGGCGATGCGGTCGATCGGGGAGAGGAGGGCCCGGGCGATCGCCGTGAGCCCCTCGACCACCGGCCGCTCGGCCAGGGGCAGGAGCTTCGGCGTCTGGTAAGGGATGGCCGCGCGGGTGAGGGCGGGAAGGATGGCGGCGGCATGCGGTCGGGCCGCCACCAGCACCACACATTCCTCGCCGCGCTCGCGGGCCGCCCGGCACAGCCCCACCACCTCGTCGGCCTCAGCCGCCCAGTCGGCGGCACTCCGGGGGTGGTAGTGGACCGCGACCTCGCCCGCCGCCCCGCGCTGTGCCACACCCGGCGCGAACGGCACCGCCCCGGGGGCCGCCTCCCCCTGGTCGTCAAAAAGGACACGGAAGGTGGCGTTCACCCACTCCACCGCCGCCGGTCGGGAGCGGAAGTTGGCGCCGAGCCGCAACCGCCTCAGCGGGACGCTCCCCAGCCGCCCCGCCTCCCAGGCACGGTGGAAGAGGGCCACCTCCGCCTCGCGGAAACGGTAGATCGACTGCATCGGGTCGCCGACCAGGAAGAGGGTGCGGCCGTCACCCGCCTCCCAGCCGGCGGTGAGCAGCTCCACGAGGTGGTACTGGCGACGGGAGGTGTCTTGCAGCTCGTCCACCAGCAGGTGGCGGATCTCGGCGTCGAGGCGCAGCAGGAGGTCGGAGGGGTCCTCCGCCTCCCCGAGGGCGCGGCTGGACTCCATCCCTACCTCGGCGAAGTCCACCGCGCCGGAGTCACGGAAGACCAGGAGGAGGTGGGCGGCGGCGAGGTGCAGGACGGTGGCGAGGGCGTCGAGGATCGGCCACTGGCTGGCGAGGTCTTCGGCGACCGGGAAGACGCGAGCCCGGTGCAGGGCGTCGCACCAGTGGGGATGGTCGGCGAGGTCGGCAAGGAGGGCCTGCATCTCGCCCTTGCGCTCGGCCGCCTCGCCCTTGCCGGCCGGGAAGCCGATGCGCGCCGTCACCCCACGGCCGGTGGCGGCCCGCGGCGCGCCTCCCGTGGTGAGGAGGAGCTCCGCCACCGCCTGCCACAGGGGCAGGGCCTCCCAGGGCGTCGTGGGGAGGCCGGCCAGGTCCAGGAGGCCGATGATCAGCGTCTCCCGTCCCTCGGCCATGCAATTCCGGGCGGCGTAGCGGGCGAGGGGCGCCAGACCGGCGAGGCCGGTGGGCGCCGTGGCGACCAGGCGCCCCAGGTGGGCCTCCACCGCCGACCGGAATGCCCCGGCCAGGGCGCGTCGCGCCCGGTCGGGGTCACGGCGATGGGGAGTGACCACGCCGCCCCATTGGTCGCGCAGGGGGAGGAGCTCGGCGATCAAGTCGATGAAGCGGTCCGGGCGTGCCTCCAGGTGATCGAGGAGGGCGGCGGCCTCCTCGCCGCCCGCGCCGCGTGCCCCCACCATTGCCAGGGTCCGGCGCGCCGCCTCCCGGTAGAGGGGTCTGGCGTCCTCGCTCGGCCGGAGTACCGGGCCGATCCGGGAGAGCAGGGGCAGGCGCTCCACCAGGGCGAGGGCGAGGGCGTCGAAGGTCTGGATGCGCAGCCGGCCGGGGTGGTCGGCCAGCGCCCAGCCTCGCTCCCGGTCCCGCGCCAGGGCGGCCTGCGCCAGCTCCCATATGCGTCGCGCGTGGGGCGCCGCCGGGGGCTCACCACCGGCCGCCGCCGCCCGCAGGGCCTCGCCCACCCGCCCGGCCATCTCCGCCGCCGCCTTGCGCGTGAAGGTGATCGCCACGATCTCCTCCGGCCGACCCACCGTGGCGAGCAGTCGCAGGTAGCGCTGGATGAGCAACCCGGTCTTCCCGGACCCCGCCGGCGCCTGGACGATGAAGGAGCGCCCGGGATCCAGTGCCTCCTCCCGCGCCGACTGGTCCGGTGGCGTCATGGGACCGCGGGACCGAGGTGCTCGCCGCCGTCGACGAACAGGACCTGGCCGGTGACGGCCGGGGCGCGGTTCAGGTAGCGCAGCGCGTCGACCACCATCGCCGGGTCGCCGTTCAGGCCCAGGGGGGCGGTGCGCTGTTCGGCCGCGAACTCTGCCTCGCTCTGGCCGCCGCTGGGGAGGATCAGGCCCGGAGCGATGGCATTGACCCGAACCCGTGGCGCGAGGGCCATGGCGAGAAGCTGGGTCGCGGTGTGGAGGGCAGTCTTGCTCACGGTGTAGGAGAAGTAATCGGGCTGCAGGTTGGCGATCTTGCGGTCGAGGAGGTTGACGATGTGGCCCGTGGCATCGGATGGCAGGAGCCGCGCGAAGTCTCGACTGAGCAGGACCGGCGCACGCAGGTTGACGTCCAGGTGACGCTGCCAGCTCGTGGGATCGAGGTCGGCGACGGCGTCGTCCTCGAACAGCGAGGCGTTGTTGATCAGGAGGTCGATCGACCCCAAGGCGTCGTGGGCCCGCGACATCAGGCTCTCGACGTCGGCGACGTCCGTCAGGTCCGCCGGGATTGCGACACATCGGAGGCCTCGGGCCGCGCCCAGGGACTCGGCGAGCCCCTCGGTCTCCACACGCGCCGTCCGGTAGTGCAAGGCGAGGTCGTGGCCGTCCTCCGCCAGCGCCTCGGCGATGCGGCGTCCGAGTCGTCGCCCCGCGCCTGTGATCAAGGCCACGCCCATCATGTCCTCCTGGGGAGAGCCGCACTCTACTAAGGGAGATCGGCGAACGCACCCGGCGGAGGCGTCCAAGCACCCGTCGGCCGCGGCACCGCGCGGTGTTCTATGCTGGATGGTAGCAATGTTCGGTGCGCCGTCATCGAGCCTCGCATGCCCGCCACAACCGACCTGACCATGGCTACAACGGCCGCACCGCACCGCCCGCCGAGCGCTTGCGTCGTCCCATTGCGACCCCGGCCGGTGCCGGCCCCCTTCACCTCCCTGGGGAACCGCCGCGACGAGTGGGCACACCGCCTCGCCATGGTGCGGCGGGCACGGCGGTTCCTCTACGCCTCGACCTATTTCTACCAGTACGACCGGTACGGTCGAGAGTACGCCACGGAGCTCCTGGCGGCATGCGGCCGCGGAGTGGACGTGTGGCTGATCATCGATGGCTTCGGCCAGCGCTTGGCCCGCACGTTGATGGATCGGGAGGAGCGACGGCGGGTCGCCGACCTGTTCGTCGCCCTGCGGCGCGCCGGGGTCCATCTCGTGATCTACCGCGCACCGCACCGCTTGCAGCGGATCCTCGGCGCCGGGTTACACATCAAGGTGCAGGTGGCAGACGACGGCGAGGCGATCCTCGCCAGCGGCAACATCTCCGCCACCTCCTTCGAGCGGTGGAACGAGTTCGCCGTGGCGCTGCGTGGCCCGATCGCCGCACAGCTCCTGGAGGTCCTCATGGGGTTCATAGCCGCGCCGGATCGGTCGCACCTCGACCTGCTACGCTCCCAGAACCAAGACCGCGCGTGGCTGCCGGCCGCCACCTATTGTGTCGCCGGGTGCCCGACCGACGATCCCTCCTCGCTCAGCCCCCTGGTCCAGCGACGACCCAATCCGCTCACCGCGGAGCTGATCCGGTTGATCGACGGGGCACGGCGCACGGTGCGCATCACCACCTTCTACTTCAAGCCTGTGCCCACACTATTCCAAGCCCTGGAACGCGCGGCCCTGCGCGGCGTTGCGATCGAGATCCACCACTCCCATCGTCGGGCGCTGGCCCCCTCGGACGCCCCCTGGGTCGCCGCCACGTATTACTACCGGCGCTGTCTGGACCTCGGCATGCGGCTGTACGAGAACCGCCGCGGCGAGCACTCGAAGATCATCATCGCGGACGACCGGTGGGCCGCCTTCGGCACCTACAACCTGGAGCACGCGGCCGACGACCGACTCGCCGAGGTGATGGTATTCACCGGCGAGCCGGCCACCGTCGCGGAGCTATGCCGGTTCGTCCGCCGACTCCGCCGGGACCCGGACAACGTCGCGGTGGACCCCATCGGCCTTTCTTCCCTGCCACTTGCCGTGAAGGCGAAGCGGCTCGCCATATACCCCTTCCGGCGCTGGGTGTGACGTGGCGGTCGCGGCGGCGCTACTCGGATTCGTCGTCCGCACTGACTGCTTCGTGAATGCGGCACAGGGCAGCCAGGTCGCAGCGCTGGCAGGCGATCGGCCGGCCGCCGGCGGCGGGGAGGGGATCTACCGCCGCCTCCCCGGCAGCGAAGGCGGTGGCGAGGCCGGTGAGGGCGGTACGCCACTGATCGCGAAGCGCCACCCAGTCTGTCACCGGACAGCCGCGGGCCTTCTCCACCTCGCCCACATCCGGGATCCCCTCGCCCAACCCGACCAAGCAACACTCACCGGGCCGCACCACCGCGAAGGCGACCCCCGCCACCGCACCCCACGGTAGTGGCGCCACGGTGTAGAGGGGGAGCTGCGGCGCGGCCGGCCGCTCCCCCCACCAGTCCCCGCGCCGCACGATGCCAGTCTTGTAGTCGATCACCAGGAGCCGGCCATCGGCGAGGCGGTCGACCCGGTCGATGCGCAGGGAGAGGCGGAGCCCCGCCATCTCGACGAGGAGCTCCTCCTCGGTCGCCACCACCGCGAATGGGGCGCGGGTCGCCTCGTAGGCGAGCCACTCGCCGAGGAGGGCGGCGAGGCGCGCCCCCACCACCGGCCGGCGGGATGCCAACACCCGGGAACGCTCCACCGCCTCGGTCGCGACGCCACGGCAGAGCTCCAGCCGTGCCGGCTCCGACAGGGCAAGGAGCGCCCCCTGCTGCCCCAGCTCGCCCCAGATGCGCTCCAGGCAACGGTGGACGAGGGTGCCGCGGGTGGCGGGGGTCGGCTCTTCCTCCGCCGGCTCCAGGGGCCGGGCGTGGAGGCGGTGGGTGGCGAAGGCGCGGAACGGACAGAGGGCCTGGTCCTCGATCACCCTGGCACCGCCGCGCATGGAACCCTCCGCACGCGGCACGGGCTCGTCGACGATCGGCTCGCGTCGCCCCTCGCCGAGGATGCGGAGGCCGAGGGCGACGGCGGGAGGGTCCGGCTCCGGATCCGGGGGAAGGTCGGCGATCAGGGGCGACGGCTCCACTGCGGCTTCCCCCCGCTGGCGCGGGTAGCTCACCACCCCCTCCGGCGCTAAGGCGAGGAGCTCTGCGACGAGACGTCGGGCCGTGGCGAGCTGGCCTGCGGCGCTGGACGCGGGGATCCCGGCCTGGCGCTGGAGGTGGGCCGCCAGGAGGGCATGCGGCCGCGGCGGCGCCGGCAAGGTGGTCGAGTCCAGCCCCATCACCCACACCCCGTCGAAAGCGAGCCCGGTGGCCTCCCGCAGCCCCATCACCTGCACCGGCGCCTCTGCCCCCTCGGGCTGGAAGGGGTGGGCACAGAGGCGGCACAGCCATGCCACCGCCCCCTCCCACGGGAGGGCCGGTACCACGGCGTCGAGACCGGCGAAACTCGCCAGGGCCGCCTGCCACGCGTCGCGCGCCTGAACCTCGGCGCTGCTCAGGGTGCGCGGCCC
>JASFUG010000110.1:0-9229 GCA_050050395.1 Nitrospirota bacterium | reverse complement strand
CCTGGTCAGCCGCATGGTGGCGTCCGACCTCGATCAGGCGAAGCGGGAGGTGCACATGGGGAATTACACGGGTGTGTAGTCACAGGAGGTGAGCCGGTGGTCCCACAAGGAGATCGCTTCCGCCCCAGGTGCCCCGCGCCGACGCGTGCTCAACGACGGGCGGTCATCGAACGGTTGCGGGGGGTGGTGACGGGCTGGCCCGAGGTGGAAGCCGTGTTCTTGTTCGGCTCGTTCCTGGAGGACGAGGGATTCCGGGATGTCGACGTGGCCGTGTTCTTGGCAAATGAATCGCCGGCGCTGCGTGAACCGTGGTCTTGGGAAACGACCCACGAGGCCGATATGCGCGAGGTGTTGGGCGAGCCCGTGGACCTTCGGGTCATCAATGGCGCACCCCTGGGGGTGCAATTTCACGCCACCGCCGGGATTCTCCTGTTCGCGCGGGATGAGGAGAAGATCGCCGACCTCGTGGAAGGAGTGCGAGGTCGTTACTATGATTTCCGGTCGTTTGCTCAGACCAACCTGAGGGAGATGTTGCGTGCCTGAGATCAACGCGGACCGGATACGAGATCTCTTGGGAGAGATGCGAAATGCGGTCGCCCAGGTACGACGCCACATGGACCAAGAGGACAGCGTACTGCTCTCCGATGCGGTTCAACTCGGGAGCTTGAAATATCACCTCATCATCGCGATTCAGGCGATGATCGACATCTGCAACCACATCGTCACCCGGCGAGGGGCACGTGCACCACAGGATTACGCCGACTGTTTCGCAGAGCTGGGTAGACTGGCGGGTTGGAAGAGTGGCGACGTCCACCGCCTCATGGCCATCGCCCGATTTCGCAATCTCCTCGTACATCTCTACTGGCAGGTGAACGACCAGCGAGTGTTGGACACGTGTCGCGCCCATCTGGAGGATTTCCGGGACTTCGAGGAACGGTTGCGGATTCTCCTGGAAGGATCGGTGTGACGGGTCACGCACCGCGAGATGGCGCGATCGTGTGACCCGCCGGTAGTGCGGCTTACCGAGGGTGGATGACGTCCAGCTTTTTTCGAACCGCGGCTGATGAACCGACGCGTTTACAGCCCCAACCGCTGCGCGATGATGTTTTTCTGGATCTCGGTGGTGCCCGAGTACAGGGTGCCGCCGACCGCGTTGCGCAGCTCCCGTTCCGGTGCGAAGTCGGTCGTGAACCCATAGCCGCCGTGGATCTGGACGGCTGCGAGGCTTGACTGGATGGCCGCCTCGCTGAGATAGAGCTTGGCTGCTGCCGCGTACAGGACGGCATCCATCCCGGACTGTTTGGCCCACGCCACACGGTACAGCAGCTGCCGCCCTGCCTCGATGCGTGTCGCCATGTCGGCGATCTTGCGCTCGATTGCCTGGAACTCGATGATCGCGCGGCCGTACTGACTGCGCGCCTCGGCATAGCGGATGCAGCCTTCGAGCTGACGCTGCATGATGCCGAGGTTGGTGGCGAGGATGCAGCCGCGCTCCCACTCCATGGAGGAGTTGAAGATCGTGGCGCCCTGACCCACCTCGCCGAGCAGACTATCCGCCGGCAGGCGACAGTCCTGCAGGGCAAGCTCCGCCATCGGTGAGGTCTTCAGGCCCAGCTTGCCGATCTTCCGGCCGACCGAGAACCCGGGGGTCTCGCGGTCGATCAGGAAGGCCGAGATCCCGAGGACACCGCCGCGCGGGTCGGTGTTCGCAAACACCACGAAGACGTCGGCGACCGGCGCGTTGGTGACGAAGGTCTTCGCACCGTTGAGCAACCAGTGGTCGTCGTCTCGCCGGGCTGACGTCCGCATGCTGAAGGCGTCCGATCCGGAATCGGGCTCGGACATGCCGTGGCCGCCGATGATGCGACCTTCGCACAGGGCGGGGAGGTAGCGTCGCTTCTGCGCCTCCGTGCCGAAGATCGAGATCGGCATCTGCACGCTCCACATCTGCGCATTGATGCCGAACAGCAGGCCCGCGTCCTCGCAGCCGTAGCCCAGCCCTTCCATGGCGAGCATCGTGGTCGCGACGTCCGCCTCGCTGCCGCCGTATCCGGCGGGAAACGGCAACCCCTGGACGCCGAACTCGGCGCACTGCTGCCAGCCGGTCCGAGAGAACTCAGCCGCATGCTCGCGGGCGGAGAACCCTTCGTTGAGGGTGTCGCGGGCGAACTCGGCCGCCTCGCGCCGGATGGCGAGGGTCGTGTCATCGAGATCGAGGTTCATTTCTCGTCGTCCTCCTGGGGTGCCGCGCCGACCTCCCTACATCGCTTCATAGCGAGGACCTCCGTTCTCCGGCACGGTCCACCGGATGTTGCGGTACGGATCCATGATCTCGCAGGTCTTGCAGTGCAGACAGTTAGGGGCGTTGATCTTCGTGTGCGGTCCCGCGGAGTCGTCCAGCCACTCGTAGACGCCGGCCGGGCAGAAACGGGTGCAAGGGTTGCCGAACTCTTTGGTACACCGGTCGTGGCAGATCGCCGGTTCGGCGATCTGCAGATGCGCCGGTTGTTCCTCGTCGTGGCGCGTGCCGGAGTGAAGCACGCTCGTCTCGCGGCTGAAGGTGATCTCCTCGTCCACCACCAACGCTCGGGGTGTGCCGGTGCGGTTGGGGATCAGCCGCTCGTGCCCCGGCCGGTCGGGATAACGGACGTGCATCCCCCGTCCACGGGTGACGAGCTGTAGCGCGGCGTGTGCAAGGCCGCGAACCAGCCCATCCGCGAATGCTTGATGGTAGTTGCGCGCCATCCACATCTCCGGCCACACCCAGGAGCCACGGATGCGGCGCGTGAAGTCCGAATGCAAGTCAGCCACCTCCACTGCGCCCGCGAAGACAGCTGCGGAGGCCTCTGCGGCGAGCATGCCGGTCTTCATCGCCAGGTGGATGCCCTTCATGCGCCGCATGTTGAGGTACCCGGCGCCGTCGCCCACGGCAATGACCCCGGGAACGCCGGTCCGGGGGATGGCCCACAGACCGCCCGCGGGGAGGACCTTCGCACCGTAGCGAAGCAGCCGCCCGCCCGCGAGCAGTCTGGACAGCTCGGGATGTTGCTTGTACCGCTGCAGTGCGGCATGGGGATCGAATGCGGCGTCGGGGTAATGCAGGCCCACCACCAGGCCCAGCGACAGGCGGTCTTCCCGCAAGGCGTAGATCCAGCCTCCGCCATACATCGAACGGTCGAGGGGATAGCCGAGGGAGTGCCAGACGGTGCCCGCCTGCATCCGCTCACTCGGCACGTCCCAAAGCTCCTTGAGCCCGAGGGCGTACACCTGTGGATTGTCTCCGGCGAGATGAAAATCCTCCCGGAGCTGCTGGGTCAGCGATCCGTGGGCACCCTCGGCGAGCACCGTGACCCGGGCGCGTAGCTCCGCGCCGGGCTCGAATTGCGGCCCGGGTGTGCCGTCGCGGTTTCGCCCCTGGCCCACGGTGAGCACGCCGGTGACGCGTCCCTCCTCGGCGAGCAGCGATGCACCCCCGAAGCCGGCCAGGACGTTCACCCCGGCAGCCTCGGCCTGCTCCGCCAGCCACTGAACGACTTTGCCGAGGGAGACGAGCTGACAGCCGGCATTGCCGAACAGACGCTCCGCGAGCGGAAGGCGCCAGGCACGGCGCTCCGTGAGGAACAGCAGCCGCTCCCCGGACACGGGCGTCTCGAACGGGAAGCCCTGTTCGACGTAGTCCGGCACCAGCTCGGCCAGGGCGATCGGGTCGAATACGGCGCCGGAGAGGTTGTGCATTCCCGGGGCATCCGCCTTGTCGATGACGTAGATGTCCTCCGGCGACAGGGTGCCGGCGTTCCCCGCGGCCGCAAGCTGGGCAAGGCGCAGGGCGCAGGCGAGGCCCGCCGGTCCTGCGCCCACGATCAGCACCGGGGTGTCGAGCCGTTCGCCGGCCGTAGCGGTCATGGACGGCCCCCCGACGTCATGTGGGTCGCGTCTGCTCCAGAGAGCGGATCAGCTCCGGCAGGATCTCGCCGAGGTCCCCGACCACGGCGACATCGGCGATGCGAAAGATCGGGGCGTTGGGATCGCGGTTGATCGCCACGATGCGCCGCGACTGGTGCATGCCCATGGTGTGCTGGATGGCGCCCGAGACCCCTAGGGCAAGGTAGAGACGCGGGGCCACCGTCACCCCCGAGCTGCCGATCTGGTGGTCATCGGGAATCCACCCTTCATCGCAGACCGGGCGGGAGCCCGCCAGCTCTGCACCCAGGAGCTCCGCTAGTCGCGCAGCGAGAGCAACACCTTCCTGCGAGCGAATCCCGCGCCCCACCGCGACCACGACCTCGGCGTCCCGGAGGGACGAAGAGCCCGCGTGGAACGGCACCGGCTCATCCAGCGGCGTCGCGACATTGGCCGGTAGCGAGGCGAAAAGCAGCGGCTCGATCGCCGCCTGGGCCGACGAAACTTCGTCGGCTGCCGTCGCGCCGCTCCCCGGCTCGACGGTGAGGAAGTGGGGCGGTGGCCCGACCGGGCGAACGCGCGCGACCAGTCGCCCCTGGTGGATGGAGCGGGTGAAGACCGGGCCGTCCTCTTCGACCACCACGGCGGAGCAGTTGGCGATCACGCTGCGCCACCAGCGGGCCGCCAGGCGCGGCGCCAGGTCGTAGTTGGAACCGGGTAGCACCACCCAGTCCGGTTGCAACTGTCGGATCAGCTCGTCACAGGCGTGGCAGGCCGCCTCTCCGGACCCGATGGAGAGCTCCGCCCCATCGACAGTCCGGATCTCGGAGACCAGCGGCGCCAGTGCATCCGTCACCGGCGCCGGGGCCGGCCCGAGCACGCCTGCCACCACGCGTACGCCATCGAGGCGCCGGGCGAGCAGAGCAGCATCGTTCGTGACCGGATGCAGCTCGCTGCCGCGCCACTCGGCGATGAGGAGGGTGGTACCGGACATGGGCGAGCTCATGCGGAACGGTATGGGGTCAGTACACCGGCAAGAGGTGGAACCACCTCCGCCGTGGTCCCCTCGATCCTCTCGGCCCCCTCGCGCGCGGGTGGCGTGGTGAGTGCGACCGTCTCGATGGTGCGTGGCAGGTCGGGGGACATTGCCTCCTCGACCGGGATGGTGGCGACCGGCTTCTTCTTCGCCGCCATCACTCCCTTGATGTTCGCGTGACGCAGGCGATAGCTGCCCGCCTGGACCGTTAGCACGCACGGCGTGGGCACGCGCCACCACTGTAGTGCACCGCCTTCAAGCTCGCGCCGCGCCCGCAGACCGGCAGGTGCATCGGCGGCCGCCTCCACGACCATCGTCGTGTGCACCATGCCAAGCAGCTCCGCGATCATGACCGCCGTCTGTGCCTGGCCTCCGTCGTCCGATTGCACGCCGGTCAACACGCAGTCACAGGCTTCGTCGCCGAGCACCTTGGCCAAGGCTGCTGCCACGTGAAGCGGCTCCAGCGGGTCCCCACCGTGGTGAAGGAGGATGCCGCGATCGGCGCCGCGCGCCAGGGCTTCCCGGATCACCTGGGTGGCGGACGCTTCGCCGAGCGAAACGACAACCAGCTCACCGTCCGCCGCCTCCTTGAGTGTCAGGGCGAGCTCCAGCGCGCTGCGGTCTGCCTCGCTCATGGCCCGCGGCAGATCGGCCTCCCGGACTCGCTGGCCCGTGGCGTCGATGATCAACGGGGCGTCACGGTCGAGGACCTGTTTGATACACACGGCGATCTTCATGACGGTCACCAGGGGCGTGGCCGCTCCCGCAGCGATGCACATACCTGCTCGGAGAGTTCTACCGGCGACCAGGCGTAACGGCCGAGGGCGGTGGCGGCGCCAAGGATCTCGCTCCATGCGTCACCCTCTGCCAGGCCCCAGTGGCGCTGCAGCCCGACTACATCCGCGGCATAGGGGAGCAGCGCGGTGTCCATGTCGAAGGCGGCGAGCAACGCCTCGATCGGGACGCGGTCACTCTCATCAAGCCGGCGTGCCCCTTCGTGCACGAGGAGTCGCGCCGCATCGCACCGCACGAGGAAGTCGGCGATCGGGTGGGTGAGGGCCTGGAATCGTGCGGGTGGATGGCCCGTGAGCTTCATGCGCCGCGTGGCCGCGCGTGCCGCCTCGATCGCCACGTCCCCGAGGCGCTGCAGGAGCCCGACTCGCATCGCGTGAATGCCGAGACAGAACACCGCCTGCGCGTGAGCCGCGTGGTCCCGGCCCGTTTCGCCGCCGAACAGAGCTCGGTCCTCGCTGACCGCAAGCCCGCGGAATGTCACGTGATCCGGTGCTAGGAAATCTCGTGCGGCCGGCTGCCTGTCCAGCTCCAGGCATGGCTCCACCGGCAAGAAGAGCAGCGCCGAGGGTTCCGCGCCGTCCCCTCCGGTGTTCACGGGCACGACGAGGCAATCGGGCCGCAGGCCGAACGACGCCACGGCTCCCGTACCATCGACCACGAAGCCGCCGGTCGACCGTTTCATCGTGACACCTTCGCCGGGACGTGCTGGAACGACCGGCGCACCGAATGCCTCTCCAGAGAACAAACGCGTGAGCCAGGCAGCGCGCTGGGTCTCCAGGTTCCTACCCACGAGTGGATGCAGGACACCGGCGAGCTGGAAACCGAAGGCGATGAGGGCGGCGTCGATCCCGCCCGTATGGACGAGAGCTTCCAGGGTCGCTGTGACACTTGCGGCCGAGCCAATGGCCTCTTCCGAGACCTCCGCCGTCACTGCGGCTCCCGGTCCACGGTGGAATTCATCCCACCGGTTGCGGTCGAACGGCCCCGGTGCCGGCTCCAGCGGGCTTCCGGCGATCGCCGCCGTCACCACGCTCGAGAGGCGCTCGCGCTCGTCGTCGAAGGCGAACTCCACGTCAGGACCCCTTGAGCCGCTGGTAGTCGATCTTGTCCGTGGAGGTGCGCGGCAACGCCGGCTGGAACCCGAACAGATCCGGGATCATGTACGGCGGGAGCCGCTCGCTACAGAAGAGCTTGAGCGCGACCATCGACGGCGCCTTCGCATCGCCGGTTCCAATGAAGGCCTTGACCCGCACGCCGAGCTCCGGATCGTCGACCGCCACGGCGGCCGCTTCACGAACCTCGGCGTGCTGACACAGACAGGTCTCGATCTCGCCCAGCTCGATGCGGTAGCCGCGCTTCTTGATCATCCGGTCGCGACGCCCGAGATACTCGTAGTCACCGTCCGTGTTCTCGACGACGATGTCGCCGGTGCGGTACCACTTCTTGCCGTCGGCATCGACGTGAAACGCCCGCGCGTTCTGCTCCGGCAGGTTCCAGTAACCGGAGGTGACGCCGGGGCCGCGTACCACCAGCTCGCCCTCGACGGCACCCGTGACCACCTCGCCCTCGGAGTCGATCACCATGCACTGGAGGTGTGAGCAGCAACGGCCGATCGGGTACGGCTTCGTGCGCGTCTCGTCGACCTCCGATGGTACCTCGTACCACGTACACACGTTGGTCTCCGTCGGTCCATACAGGTTGCAGTAGCGGCGTCCAGGCAGCTGCTTCTTGAGCGCCATCAGGTGCTTGATGGGAAAGACCTCGCCTGCGAACAGGATCTGCTTGAGGGCACTGTAGTCGAACTGGTCCATCTTTCCGTACTGCACGAGCATGGCGAGGATTGACGGTGCCGAGTACCAGATCGAGATGCGCTGCTCCGCGATCCATGGAGCAAGGCGCGCGGCATCCTTGCCCGTCTTTTCGTCGACCAGCACCAGAGTGGCGCCGTGCTTGATCGCCAAGTGGACGTCGAGGATCGACAGGTCGAAGTGCAACGGCGCATGGGACGACATACGATCGTCCGGTGTCGGCGCGAACGTCTCCGAACACCACTGGAGAAAGCTCAGGCCGTTCTCGTGGGTGAGCAATACCCCCTTGGGTTTGCCCGTCGATCCCGACGTGTAGAGGATGTACGCGAGATCCTCCGGCCGCGCGGCATGGGTCGCCGCGGGCGGTACGCCGCCGGCCGCGGTGAGTGCCGCGCGGAGGCCGCCGCCCGCCACACCGGCGGCAACGAGGAGCATCGGCGGTGCGGATCCAAGGGCGGCAAGCTCGCTCCGGAGGCCTTCGACGAACGATTCATGAACGATCACCGCCGCAACGGCACAGTCGTTGAAGATGTAGGCATTGCGTGACGGCGGCGCGAGGGGATCGACCGGCACGTATGCCGCCCCGACCTTGAGGATGCCGCAGATCGTCGCGATGGAGTCCACGGACTTCGGCAGAAAGAAGCCCACGCGGTCGCCCGGTTGCACACCAACCGACGCGAGCCAGTCACGCAATCCAGAGGCGAGGCGGTCAAGCTCCTCGTACGTGACGGAGCCACGACCCGGCTCGACTACAGCCGTGTTTGATCCAAAACGGGCGGCTGTTGCCGCCAGGAGCTCCTGCATGCCAGCCGTCATGACGGCAGCCTTTTCCTCGGTACGGTTATCGCCCATGACCGTTCACAGCTTGGATTGAACCAGCCGTTCGATGTCGTTCAGCGTGCCGAGACTGTCCTCGTCCGCCTCATGGGCCTGGATGGTGATCTTGAACGTTTCCTCCAGATACTCCACCAAGGCCACCGTGCCCAAAGAATCGAGGATGCCGCTCGTGATCAGCGGTGTCGTATCTTGCAGCTCATCCTCCGACGCGCCTTGCAGGAACTTTTCCAGGATGAATGCTTTGGCCTTCTGTTTAATCTCGCTCATGGTTCCTCTCTTTTTCAGGGGGTCAATGCCTCACTGTTGGACCGGTCCAACAACACGCGCCCGAACATCTCTTCCTGACGGTCACAGACTTCCCGGTAAAGTGCTTCCGCGACGAGGCGGTGACCGAGGGCGCTCGGGTGCCGGTCCCATTCGGCCACCTCTAGGTCTCGCTCGTCGTAACCATCGTAGACGCCGTTGAGCGGTATTACGATGAAGCCTGCGTGCTGGGCATAGGTTTGGAGCGCAAGAGCCCTATCGGAGCGCGCCTTCTCATTTGCCCACGGCAGATATACCCAGACCGGCGTGATGCCGTGCGCCCGGGCCATTGCAGCCATCTCGCGATAGGTCTCGCGCATGAGCTCTTGTTGATATGGCGCCATCCGTTGCTTCACCTCCTCTTCGGACATCCCGGCTACGACTCCTGCCCGATCCAGGATTTCCCGCACGAAGGCGAACGGAATCTCACGTTCGTTGCGTACTGCCCACGCGACATTCTCGAGTGTGGTTGTTAGATCGTGGTGTTGGCCGATGTAGAAGATCGCATCCGGATGAAAGCCGACGACTTTTTCCTCGAGCAATACGGCTT
>JASFUG010000109.1:0-9268 GCA_050050395.1 Nitrospirota bacterium | reverse complement strand
TCGATGGTCGCCTCGTCCACGGCCACCATGCCGGCCCGGGCACCCGCCTCGATCGCCATGTTGCAGACGGTCATGCGCCCCTCGATCGATAGGGCACGGATGGCGTCGCCGGCGAACTCGATCACGGAGCCAGTGCCACCGGCGGTGCCGATACGACCGATCACCGCGAGCACGATGTCCTTGGCCGACGATCCCCGCGGCAGCGCGCCGTCCACCCGCACCAGCATGGTCCTGGGCCGCTTCTGCAGCAGGGTCTGGGTGGCGAGCACGTGCTCCACCTCGCTGGTGCCGATACCGAAGGCCAACGCCCCGAGGGCACCGTGGGTCGCCGTGTGGGAGTCGCCGCACACCACGGTCATCCCGGGCAGGGTGATCCCTTGCTCCGGCGCGATCACATGCACGATGCCCTGACGCGGATCGCCCATATCGAACTCGGTGATCCCGAACTGGTCACAGTTGGCGTCGAGGGTTTCCACCTGGATGCGGCTCACCGGGTCGTCGATGCCCCGCGAGCGGTCGGTGGTGGGGACATTGTGGTCCGGCACCGCGAAGGTCGCATCCGGCCGCCGCACCGGCCGCGCCGCCAGCCGCAGCCCTTCGAACGCCTGCGGGCTGGTGACCTCGTGGACAAGCTGCCGGTCGATGTACAGGATGGCCGTGCCATCCTTCAACACCTCTACCACATGGGTGTCCCAGAGCTTGTCGAACAGGGTACGCGGCGCCATTGTCTCTCTCCGATTCCACAGAGGGAGGCGAACGTAGCAGCTCGTCCGCGACATTTCACCTGGGCCGTGCACAGGAGCGGCGGCGGCTAACGCGCCTCGCCGTTACCGGTCAGCGATCTGCAATCCCTCTTAGGAAAGCAGACAAACGGCTGGAAGTCAGGAATGGTATCGCATACTACCTACCCCTAGCTGCCTTCCCTGATATCTCCTGCCTTCCTCATGAAGAAGTCGTGCACGATGAAGCGGTCGCGCACCGGCGGGCGGATTCGGCTCGCTACCGAAACCAGCTCAGGAGACGAGCGGCGAGGCCGGCGTCGCCCTCCAGGGCGCTCATGCGCGGGTCCGAGAGGGAGCCGGGAGTCACATCAAGGGTCACCACCGGACGCGGCTGCGGGTAGTCGATGGTCGTCGGATCGCGACGTGGCACCCGGTCGTGGCCCGACCGCACCCGTACCTTCATCAGATAGTGAACACCGTCATACCCTGCCTCGAGGAACTCGTGACCCAGTACGTTGCAGAGATGGATGAGGTCGCGGTGGGTCTCCTGCCAGCGGCTACGAAACACGGTGCACTCGCCCGGACGGAGGCGATTGATCAGGGCGCGGGCCAGGCACATCTCGGACAGCAATAGCGGGCCGGCGAGGTCGAACTCCCGCACCAGTTCGTCCCCGAGGTATTGCACGTGACCCTCCGTGAACAGCTCGTCCGCCATCCGCTCG
The DNA here is from genome assembly GCA_050050395.1 of Nitrospirota bacterium. GTDB lineage: Bacteria > CG2-30-53-67 > CG2-30-53-67 > CG2-30-70-394 > CG2-30-70-394 > DASWHD01. Next base: position 7,824 of record JASFUG010000109.1, on the reverse strand, counting down.
ACCAATGTGTGCACCTGCGCCGCCACAGCCTCATCTCCTTCCGTCTTGCCGGCATGCGTACCCGTACGGAGGCCGTCGGCCTCGTTTAACAGAATAACCTATCGGCGTTATCTCTTCTTCGGTCGAAATGCCGCGCACACCGCCGGATCCGTCTCCAGATAGGGGCCCTCGATCAGATCGATGCAGTAGGGGATGGCCGGGAACACCGCATCGAGGCACTCACGGATCGCCTTCGGCTGCCCCGGCAGGTTGACGATCAGGCTGCGTCCCCGTACACCGGCCAGCTGCCGGGACAGGATCGCCGTAGGCACGTATTGTAGCGACACTGCCCGCATCTGCTCCCCAAAGCCGTCCAGGACCTTGTCGCACACCGCGACCGTCGCCTCCGGTGTGACGTCGCGCCGCGCGGGACCCGTACCACCGGTGGTCACCACGAGGCAGCAGCCGGCATTGTCGCACAGCTCGGACAGGGCCGCCTCGATCGTCGGCTGCTCGTCGGGCACGACCCGAGTCACCGCCTCCCACTCCGACGTCAGGATCTGACGCAGTGTAGCGATGATCGCCGGCCCGCCACGATCCTCATACTCCCCGCGGGTCGCCCGGTCAGACACCGTCACCACGCCGATCTTCGCCACGATCGCAGCCACGGAATCCCTTTCCTGAGGCCCGGTTTTCGCGTCGCTCCTACGGCTTGACCGCGGTTCCGAATGGCGGCCGCCGACGGGTGCTCGCCACGCCGACCGTCACCTGCGGCCGAACGTTCGGCTCGCCCAGCGGCGCACGGCACGCACGCGGATGAAATGCGGCGCAATCCCCGGCAAACGGTAAAATTAGGCTGGTTGAGGAGGTCACAGGATTGACAGAATCCCCCGCACAAAGACAGGCTCTGATCCTTCGCGTTCGTGGATGGCCACGGCCGCCGAGGGCAGGATCCTTCTCCAGATGCCGCCGCCTCGAGACCGGGGCGCGGCTGGGGAAGAGGCGGATGGATGTGGGCATAGGTAGACGCTTGTTTGGAGGTAGGTCATGACGTTTGTCCAGAAGTTGGAAAAAAACCAGTTTGGCGCCCTTCCGAAGCCAGGCAAGGTGAAGGTGACGATCGACGGCAAGGAGCTTATCTGCGACTACAAGGGAGAGGTTGTAGTGATCGGCAAGCTTCCACACGAACGGCGATTCAAAGTCCTCAGCGACACCTTCGAGAAGGGCTACCTCTGGGTCGACCGGGAGGACATCGAGCAGGCGTAGGCGATCATCCGTCCCGTCATCCCTGCCGATGACGGGACGATGACCACGTTTTGCTCGTTCCTCGGCCTGGTCGTCCTCACGATCACGATCGCCAGCGGCGATGTCCACGCCACATCCGCCGCACCCGAGGCGGCGCCAGTCTATGCTCTCGTCGCCGTAACCCCCGGGTTCGACATGGGCCGGCCCGGCCGCGTGGCGGCCGCCGATTACAATATTGCGGGTAACGATCTCGACCGGCTCGCGGTCGGCGACCGGCTCTGGGTAGTACGAGAGCGGCGTCTTGCTGTACCGGCATTTGCCACCGGCACGACCCTGCAGATCCCCGTCGCCACGGTGCGAGTGATCCAGGTCGACGACGACACGGCAGTGACGCGCCTGGAAGCGCCATTGCCACGCCAGCGGCACCCGCACATCGCCTATGCTGCACCCATGGTGGGCGACCGCCTTGTCCCCGACCCTCCCTCTGGGGTCGACACCGTGGTGGTCTTGCCGTCCGACGTATTGTTCGACTTCGATCGCTTCGACCTCCGTGGTGACGCTCGCCCCACCCTCGATGCACTCGCGCGCACGCTGACCGCCTGCCCGACGGGAGCGATCGAGGTACACGGGCACACCGATGCCTTAGGGCCGCCGGAATACAACCGGAGGCTGTCGGTCGCCCGAGCCCAGGCCGTCGCCGAATATTTAGCCACCACCGCCCACCTGCCGCGCGGGCGCTTCCACGTAGTCGGGCACGGCGAGAGTCAACCTGCAGCGGACAATGACACCCTTCGCGGGCGCCAACAGAATCGACGCGTTACCGTCCGCCTCCCCATGGTCCCGTGACCATGACGACCATCTGGACAGCTCAACGGGACCACGCGGCACGAACGAGCTGCTCCTCCTCCGGGTACTGCAGATCGAGCTCGCCGCCGTGAGCCCGGAGCAGGGCCTCCCCGAGGCGGCGAGGCAGGTGGGTGTCGGTCGTGGAGATCGCCACCCCCTCGGGCCGCTCCTCCAGGACCATGATCCGGTTCAATGGATGGTTCGTCTTCTCCTTGTCTTCCACATTGTGGATCAGGTTGAGAATCTCCTCCCGGTGGGCGGCAAAGTACTCGCCCGCGACCGTCACGACTCCCGCAGGCATCCGATCATGGGTGCGCTGACAGGCGGGACACACCGTGAGGTGGGCGTCCGCTGGCGCCTCGCCCCACTGCCATCGGCCCTTTTGGAAAACCGCGCCACAGTCGGGGCAGCAGGTCGGCTCCGGCGGTTTGCCCCGAGAGCGGTAGGTGTCGTGGCGGCGCTCCTTGACGAAGCGGTCGTGTCGTTGGGTGTTTGGACCAGCCGCGCTACCAGAGTATGTCATAGCGACTCTCCCGGTAATTTGGACTCCCCTCTTGTTCCAATTCTAGCCGGCATTTCTCACCGTGAGCCTGGCTCGCCCCACCGCGGGGCCGTCGCGGACCGGAGCCCCTGCCGCTCCGGAGTGTGTTTGCCGCGCGGGAAGTCCGACCCAGCAACCACCTGCGTCGGCTGACCGGTCCGCTCTCCAGCGATCTCTCGCATGCCGCCACCGGGGCCGATCCGGCGCCGCGCCGCCGGGCGAGGATCCGCGGCCAGCGGATCACTCCTCCGCGGGCTTCGGACCCGCAAGGGCTCCCTCCGGTCCCGCCGTCTCGTCGCCGTCGAGCTGAACCTGCTCGATCTTCGTGAAGCGCCCGGTGAGCTTGCGGGCCGACGTCCGGACATCCGCCACGTCGCGGTGGGCCTGATCGACGTGCCTCGCAAGCTGATCCATACGCTTAGCGAATCGCTCGAAGTCCCTACCAAGATAGACGAGATGCTCCTGAATTATGTGGACCTGATCGCGGGTCTTCTCCTCCCGTAGCACCACCTGAACGGCGTTGAGCAGGGCCATCAGGGTGGTCGGCGAGGTGATCCACACCCGCCGGCGATGGGATAGTTCGACGAGGTCCGGATGATGGGCGTGGATCTCGGCGAACACCGCCTCGCTGGGCAGAAACATCACCGCCCAGTCGGCAGTCTCCCCAGTGACAATGTACTTGTCTGCAATGCTATTGATGTGTTTCTTGACGTCCTGGTTGAAGGCGCCTGCCGCCACTTTGCGTTCGCCGGGCTCGACCTCGCCGTCCACCATGCGGCGGAAGTTCTCCAGAGGAAACTTGCTGTCGATGGAGATCTTTCCGGATGGTGGGGGAAGGGTGAGGAGGCAGTCGACCACCTGCCCGCCGACACCGATGGCCGACTGAAACTGGAATGCCGAGGGCTCAAGGGCCTTTCTCACTAAACTCTCAAGCTGCACCTCACCAAATACGCCGCGCGACTTCTTGTCCGTGAGGATGGAGTGCAGCGAGGTGACGTCGCGCGACAGCACGCTGATCTCGTGCTGCGCCTTGTCGATCGCGGCGAGTCGCTGGATCACGTCGATGAAGACCTGCTGGGTCTTCTCGAACCCCTGGGAGAGGCGCTCGTCCACCTTTCCGGAAATCGCCTCCAAGCGCTCGGAGGTCATCCCCTGGAGGGTCTCGAAACGCCGCTCCAGGGCGCCGGTGGTCTCCGACAGGGTGGCTCGCACCTGACCAAGGAGACGGTCCTGACCCTCCAGCACCGTCCGGCTCACTTCTTTCTCCTGTGCGGCGAGGCGGTCACGCACCTCGGTGAGCTCGCGGGCCACATGGTCCCGAAGCTCCGTGCTGCGGCCGGTCACCAGCTCCCCCAGCGCCCGTTCCAGACCCGCCTGTTTCTCGGCGATGTCCTCGCGGACCGCGGCGCGGAGGGCGTCGGCCGCCTGACGAATCGCGTCATGCAGGCGATCCGGGCGTTGTCGACGCCACAGCAGGACGACGCCCACCACGGCGCCGGCGGCGAGCAGGCAGGTGATCACTGAGAGGAGAGGGAGAGACACGGGAAGCGTTCGGTCGTCTTTCAGGAATCGGCGGTCACCCACTAATGTACGCAGCGAGCCCCTGAAAGACGATTCCCGACTGCCCGAGCCGAATGCCGACCGCTGAATCATGCGCATCATCGCCGGCATTCACCGCGGTCGCCGCCTCGTCGTTCCACGGGGCCTCGCCACCCGGCCGACGTCGGATCGAGCGCGGGAGACCCTGTTCGCGATGCTCGGGGACTTGATAGGGATGCGGTTCCTCGACCTCTTCGCCGGTAGCGGCGCCGTCGGAATCGAGGCCCTGTCCCGTGGTGCGCAGCGGGTGTGCTTCGTAGAGTCGGGCGGCGCGGCCCTCGCGGCGCTGCGCGCCAACCTCAGGGCCATAGGTACCGGAATGAGCGCCGAGGTGGTCCCGCGCTCCTTACCCGCGGCGGTGGACCGGCTAACGGGAGCGTTCGAGGTGGTCTTCCTCGATCCGCCCTACGCAGCGGGGGACCTGCTGACCGCCACGGTCGGCCGCCTGCTCGCGGGCCCGCTGGTCTCCGCCGGGGGCGTCGTGGTGGTGGAGCATGCCTCGCGTCACCCCCTGGCCCTCCCCGCGGGGCTCGTCGCTGATACTACCCGCCGCGTCGGAGACACGGCCTTCACCTTTGGGCGGCCGATCGATGACGCGGCGGATTGAGCCACTGCACCGGTACTTGGCCGGGCTGCTGGTCGGGCTGGCGATCGCCCACGCGTGGCCCGACCCCCACATCGTCAGGCCCGCCCTGGGAGCGTCGGGCGGGGTCCTGATCCTCTGCGCCGTGGCCTTCCGGCGCCACGCCGCGGCAGTACCGGTGAGCGGCATCGGCCTCGCCCTCCTCCTGTGGGTTGCCCACGGTGGTCTCGCGCCGCCGCCCGCCGAGGTCGCCGCCGTGCCGCGCGAGCGCACCACGGTGGTCGGAACGGTGCATGGCCTGGTGGAGCGCACCGCGGATCAGAACCGATTCTCCCTCCACAGCGAGTCTCTGGACGGCCACCCGGTCCGCACGACGATCCACACCACGGTGTACGGCGACCTCCGGTACCCACCCCTGCCCGGCGACCGTGTCCGGCTCGACGCACGGGTCCGGCCGCCCCGCGCCTACAAGAACCCCGGCGTGTTCGATTATCGCCGCTGGCGTGCACGCGAGGGGATCCACTGGCAGGCCGGCCTGCCTGCCGACCGGATGCAGATCGTCGCCGCTGGTGTGTCCCAGCGCCTCCTGCGTCTACTGCAGCGATTCCGCGACCGGCGGGAGAGAGACCTCAGGGAACGATTCTCCCCCGAGACTGCGGCGCTGGTAGCGGCCCTCACCCTCGGCACACGCGGCGACCTCAGCCCCGAGGTCCGCCAGAGCTTCATCGACTCCGGTACCGCCCACCTCCTCGCGATCTCCGGCCTCCACGTCGGTCTGCTCGCCACCTACCTCTTCGCCCTGTCCCATCTCGCGGCGCGTCGCACCCTGCCCGTGGCAGCCCTGCGGGACGGAGGGGTGTGGGCCCATCCCCAGGGGATCGCCGCGGCGGTCGCTCTCGCCGGCGTCCTCGCCTATACCGTGTTGTCGGGCGCACACACCTCGACGCGACGCGCGGCGTTGATGATCGCCGCCCTGCTCGTGGCACCTCTTCTGGGCCGGCGAAGCCGCCCCGGCCATACCCTCTGCCTGGCCGCGATCTTCCTCCTGTGCCTTCAGCCACAGGCCGTGGGGCTGGCGAGCTTCCAGCTCTCGTTTGCGGCGGTGGCCGGCATCCTCCTCGCCGTCGGTGGCCGCGGACGCCCTTCCCATGCCCCGTGGGAGAAAGGCAAATTGCGGCGCCTCGCCCACTATGTCGTGGGGCTGGCCCGGGCGACGGGCGGCGCGTGGCTTGCCACCGCCCCGTTGGTCTGGTGGCACTTCGGCCAGGTCGCCCCTGCGGGTCTGCTGGTCAACCTCCCCGCCATCCCCCTGCTCGGCCTGGCACTTCTACCGTGCGCCCTGGTCAGCCTGGTGGTGCCGGCCGCCGTCCCCATCGCCGGCCCCGCGGTCACCACCGCTACCGAGGCCGCCGCGCGCACCATGTTGCGTCTGGTAGAGGTCGGCAGCGGATGGCGACTGGGCCACTTCACCCTTCCCCCACCCACCGCCGGCAACCTGGTGGGCCTCGGCGTCCTGATGGGGCTGGCTGTATGGTGGTGGATCCGGCGGCCGCGCATCGCGCGGGTCCTGCCCGTCATGGTGGTCGTCGCTGTCGCGACCGTCGGCCTCCCCGTCGCGCACCCGGCGTCCAAGGGGGCGGAGATCGTGGTCCTGGACGTCGGCCAGGGGGACAGCATCCTGGTGCGCACCGGCGGCGGCCACACGATCCTGGTCGACGGCGGCGGAACGACGTGGGGGCAGTTCGACGTCGGGGCGGCGGTGGTGGTCCCGGCCCTGCGCGCCCTGGGGATCGGGAGTCTGGACGTGGTCGCCGTCAGCCACCCGCAGGCAGACCACATGGGCGGCTTGGCCGCGGTCCTGGAACGCATGCCGGTGGGGGTATTGTGGGACGCCTGGCACGAGCCGGTCGGCCCGGCCCACGCCCACCTGCTTCGGCTCGCGGCACGACGGGGCATTCCCGTCGTCCACCCGGTGGACGGCTTCGAGCACCACCTCGACGACGCCCGGCTGCTCTGCCTCCATCCACCGCGCGCCCCTCGTGCCGGGAGGGACCCCAACACCCAGTCAATGGTCCTGATGGTCGAGACAGCGGGCCGGCGCCTCCTTCTCACCGGCGACATCGACCGGGCCAGCGAGGTCGACCTCGTGGGACGTCACGGCCAGGATCTCGCCTGCGATCTCTTGAAGCTGGCCCACCACGGCAGCCGTACCTCGTCCTCCTCTGCCCTCCTGCGCGCGGCCCATCCCGCCGCGGTCCTGATCTCCGTGGGGGAGATGAGCCCATTCGGCCACCCTCACCCGGTGGTCCTGCGCCGGATCGCCCGGGTGCTACCCGATACCGCCATCTGGCGTACCGACCTCGACGGCCAGCTGCGCGTCCACCTCACCCCGGAAATCGCGGTCGAGCCCCATCCTGCACCCTCCTGGGTGCGCACCTGGAGCGTCGGTGAATGAGTCCAATTCCTTGAGTGATATGGGCTTACTTGACTGCTCTCAGAGGCCGGCAAGATACTGGACCGAGCGTATCCGGCCTCACGGGGCCGGATTTCTTCTTATGGCGAAAAATCCTGACTCCTTCGAAGACTCCCTCGCCCGGCTGGAGACCATCGTCGCCGAGTTGGAGGCGGGCGACCTGCCGCTGGAGACCTCGCTACAGCTCTTCGAGGAGGGAATCGGCGTCGTGAAGCGGTGCACCCGCAAGCTCGACGAGGCGGAGAAGCGAGTGGAGGTACTCCTTAAAGAGGCCGATGGTGAGGTAACGACGGTGCCCCTGGATTCGGAGTCGTGACCGCCCGCGACGACCTTGAACCGGCGCTTGCCGCTTACTTGGTGGAACGCGCGCAGTGGGTCGACGCGGCCTTGGAGCGACTGTTGCCTCCCGATCTGCGGCCTCCCGGCCGCCTCTACGAAGCGATGCGTTACAGCCTCACGGCCCCGGGAAAGCGCATCCGCCCTGTCCTCCTCCTAGCGGCGGTCGAGGCCGTGGGCGGTGATGCACAGCGCGCACTGCCAGCCGCCGCGGCCCCGGAG
>JASFUG010000108.1:0-9294 GCA_050050395.1 Nitrospirota bacterium | reverse complement strand
GTTGACACAGCGCCTGGATGCGGGCGAACTCTGGCACCAGGCGGCGGAACAGGCCGGTCTGGTACATCGGCCGCAGCCAGTACCCCACGGGGCCTTCGGACGTAAACAGCCGGCGCAACGCCGCGAGGTTTCCGGTCGAGCAAATCTCGGCGTCCTGGATGTCGGGTAGCTCAAGACTGATCTTCGCCAGGGTATCGTGAGAGATCGGCACCCGATTCGTCGCACTCAGCTCGAACAGCTCCAACAGGCGGGCGGGCCGCTCCCGGAACCGTCCCTGGGCCGCCAGCGGGACGCCGATCCAGTCCTTGTGCAAGACGAATCCGTCGCCGATGGCGCGCATCCCGATGCGGGTACGGAGCCGCGCACCGATGCCGAAGTCGTGGGCAAAACGCCGCAACAAGACGTCCGAGAGGAAGTGGATCTGTTGCGCGTGACAGTAGAAGTACCGCATGAACGAGACCGACGCGGGGAATCCCTCGCGGTCCTCGTACCCCAGATGCTCGGCGAGCCCGACCTGCTGATCGAAGGACAGCACGTCGCTCTTGCGACCGGCACAGAAATGCAGCTGGTTGCGTACCCGCCACAAGAAGCTGCGGGCGCTGGCGAGAAACTCACGCTCCTGACGCGAGATCGAGCCGATCTTCATGAGCTCTTCGAAGGATTGAGCACGGTACCGGGTCTTACCGACCCAGGTGGCGAAGTGAATGTCGCGCAGGCCGCCGACTCCCTCCTTCACGTTCGGCTCACGGACGAAGATCGAGCCGCCCTGCTGCTGTAGACGCGTGAAGTGCTGGGCGAGCTTTGCCTCGATGTAGCGCCGCGGCTGATGATCCACGACCTTGCGGGTGACCTCCTTGACGAAGTCGTCGTAGATGCCCGGATCTCCGGCAAGGAATCGACACTCGATGAGGGCCGTGCGTACCGTCTCGTCCGCGACCGCCTGGCGAATGCAGTCTCGAAACGTGCGGACCGAGTGGCCCACATCCAGCTTCATGTCCCACAGCACGAGAAGCAGGTCCGAGGCGATTGCTCGCATCTTCTCGGTCAGGCGCTTGTCCGAGACGAACAGCAGGTCGAGATCGGAATATGGATTGAGCTCGCCGCGGCCGTAGCCACCCACCGCGATCAGCGCGAAGGCCGGGCATGCTGTACGCTGATGCGCCGACGCGACGAACCCGTACAACGCCTGCAGCAACTGGTCAGCCGCCGCGGTCAGATCGGCCACCACCGTGGCCCCCTTGTTCCCGGCAAGATGCCCCGCCTCGATCCCCCGCCGACGGTCGCCATACAATGCCGCCGCCTGGGCCATCATGGCGTCGCGATCGCGCAATAGATTCGGCTGGCACGCCTGCCAGTCGTAGACCGCCAGCCTTTCTAAAGAGGCGACCTCGGGCAGAAGCCAATCGGTAGGGGAGTCGACGCAGCCTTCCATTCGCTAGGCTCAATCACGCACAGGAAACCCACTTTCCGCGGACAAGAGATGAAAGAAAACCTGGCACGGCGCGGTGCTCCACGCCAACACGCCCGCTATATCCAGAGTCCCGCTGCAGACGGATGGGCGTGAAGACCTCAAGAACAAACACGTTTCTGGCGCCGATAGAGGGCAAGGGCTACGCAGGCAATGCCGGCGCCCACGGCGTCCGCGGCGACATCCGCCAAGTCCGAGTCCCGACCCGGCACGAACCGCTGGTGGTACTCGTCGGAGAGGCCGTAGAGCACCGCCAGCGACCCCGCACGGGTGAGGACCAGCGGGCTCCCCCCGGCGGCCAAGGCGATCGCGAGGGTCGTCGTGAATCCCGCATATTCCACCGCGTGGCAGACCTTGTCGTTGAGCGCCACGGGCGCGGCCGCCGAAACGTCCGTCTGGTGCGATAGCCAGAAAATCATGCCTGCATACGCCGCCACCAACAGCCAGCGCCTCATCCGCCCGGCGGTCATCCAACGTCGCTCACGATATCCGGCGAACCACCGACCAGAACGCCGCGTTCGACCCCCGTAACTCGGACTTGGACCAGCTCACCGGGAACGGCTGGGCCGTGGAACGCGATCCGCCGGTTCGTGCGCGTACGTCCCTCGAGTCTACCCGACAAGCGGGTAGCGCTCCCTTCCACCAAGACCTCCTGAGAAGTACCCACCATGGCCTGGGTATGTTCCTCGGCGATGCGCCGTTGCGCGGCCAGGAGGCGCTCCAAGCGCTCCGATTTCACGGCTGCCGGAACGGGATCGCCCCACTTCTCGGCACGCGTGTGGGGCCGCGGCGAATAGGTGAAGGCGAAGATCGAGGCAAAGCGCAGTGCCTCCACGGCATCCAGGGTGGCGCGGAAATCGGCCTCGGTCTCTCCCGGAAATCCGACGATGAAATCGGAGACGAGTGCCACCCCGGGTACCTCCCTGCGCAGGCGCTCGACGATCCCCACATACTCGTTAACCGTGTAGCCCCGGTTCATCCGTTTCAGCACCGTGTCGGAGCCGGCCTGCAGCGGTAGGTGCATGTATTCGCAGACCTTGTGCTGGGTCGCCATCACCTCGACCAGGTCCGCCCCGACGTAGTTCGGATGGGACGTGACGAAGCGCACACGCGCGAGACCGTCCACGGCACTGACCCGTTGCAGGAGCTCCGGGAAATGCACCACCGCCTCACCGGCACCCTCCACCTTTCGACCATAGGCATTGACCGTCTGGCCGAGCAACGTGACTTCTCGGTAGCCGTCGGCGACCAGGCCACGCACCTCGTCAAGGATCGCCGCTGCGGGCCGACTGTACTCACGCCCACGGGTATGGGGCACGATGCAAAATGAACAAAACTTGTCGCATCCCTCGATGATCGTGACATACGCACGTAGGGTGTCGCGTCGCGCGGCCGCAGCACCGATCTCCACATACTCCCCATCGGCCACGTCCACCACGCGCTCGCCCTCAACCACGCGGCGCAGCACGGCGGGCAGTCGCGCCACTGCCCGGCTACCAATCACAAAGTCCAGCGCGGGTGCGCGAGAGAGCAGCGTGGCCCCTTCACTTTGCGCGACACAGCCCGTAAGGCCGATCTTGAGAGACGAACGGCTCCGCTTGAAGAGCGCCAGGCGACCCACCTCGCTTACGGCTTTGTGGACGGCGTGCTCCCGTACGGCGCAGGTATGCAGAACGATGAGGTCTGCCGACTCGGGGGTGATCGCCTCCTGGTACCCCTCGTCGAGCAGCATGCCGACCAGGCGTTCCCCCTCGTGGGCGTTCATCTGGCAGCCAAAGGCGTGGACGAAGACCGATGGCTTGGAAGAGGATGGCAGCCTGTGGCAAGTTGGCATGGTGACAAACCGTGGCGTGCAATAGCGATCGATAGTAGGTTGGGCATCCGGGTCAAACAAGCAGGTTAAAGGACGATTGGCGCGATACCCTCGCTGTACGAAAGTGCACGACCCCTCGGGTCGGCTTCTCGCTGTCTAGGAGAGTGGCTTGCAGATCGACATGGTTTGGGACACGTTCCGCGATGACCTCACCGCCGTGGAAACCGAGATTCGCCGGCACCTCCACTCCGATGCGGCGCTGATTCCCGAGGTCGGTAGCCACCTGTTGGATGGCGGCGGGAAACGGGTGCGTCCCCTTCTTCTCCTGTTGTCCGCGCGCCTCTGCGGCTATCGTGGCGATGGCCTATACACGCTGGCATCGATCATTGAGTACCTACACACGGCAAGCCTTCTACACGACGACGTGGTCGACATGGCGCAACTCCGGCGCGGCCACGCGGCGGCAAACTCGATCTGGGGCAACCAGGCGTGCGTGCTGGTGGGAGACTATTTCTACGCCATGGCCCTACACTTGGCGGTCGGCCAGGATAGCCTGGAGATCATGGAGATTCTCTCCAGCGCCACCGCGTACATGGTGAAGGGTGAATTGTTGCAGATGGCGCATACGAAGGATGTCGCCATCACCCGTGGCGCCTATGAGCAGATCGTGACCTGCAAGACCGCCAATCTCATGGCGGCTGCCTGCCGCCTCCCGGCGGTTGCCGCAGGATTGGACCGTGCCCAGAAAGAGGGTTTGCGAGAATTTGGGCGGCACCTGGGCATCGCCTTCCAGATGGTCGACGACACTCTGGACTACGTTGCCAATGAAAACCGGCTGGGCAAGCTGGTCGGGAAAGACCTGATGGAGGGCAAAGTAACGCTGCCCCTCATCCTGCTACTGCAACGCGCCGACGCCGCGGACCGCGCGACGGTCGAGGCCACGATCCTGAAGGACAATCTCGAACAGGCCGATCTCCAGAAGGTCTTTTTGTTGCTTGATCGTTACGCTGTTCTGCAGGGGTGTGTCGAGGTCAGCACCCACCACGTCCGACAGGCGAAGAACGCACTCGACGTGTTCCCAGATAGTGAATGGCGCGCGGCCTGTTACACGATCGCCGACTACGTCGTGGAACGCGATCTTTGACCCTCCCGTCGGCACGATAGGTTCCCGGGCTGTCTTGCCGGACCACGAAGTTGCGCGGACGGCCAATCGGGTATCGTTGCACAGTGGGTGGTCACGCGCTGGGGCACCGAGTCGTTTTCAGGGCCACTCCGCACGTCGTTACGCGCTTCGCTCGCGAACGACCCCAAGGGCGACTTGGAAAATGGACCTTTCTGATCGAGATCGGCTCTTGACGTACAGCGCTACGACGAGGGCGCGTTCAGGCCGACAACGCGCCCAACCGCGAATGCTGAGCGAGTGGACGATTCATCATGGGGCTCTTCGTGATCGGGATGGTCAGCGGCTTAACCCTCGGTGTGTTGCTTGCTGCAATCCTCGCTGCGCCGGCGCGCGAGCCCGACTGCGGACGCTGCCGTTTCGCCCCCCGCCCGGATGTCTTCCGATCGGTGCAGCCTTTGAGCTCCGTCCCTAAAACGTCCGTTACAGACACCAGTAGCTGAAACCCAAGGCCTCGAGAGCCCTGCGATTGCGCGTAGCCTTGACGTCGATGAAGACTGCCCGACCGGGCTCGCAAAGTGCCCGGAGCTCATCGTCGCTGAGCGCCGCATACTCGCGATGGGCGACGGCTAGCACCACACCATCCGCGAGTGGCAGATCAGCCAGGTCGGTGATCTCCACACCCATCTCCTCCCGGGCCTCTTCGCCATCGGCGCGTGGGTCGTGTACGAAGACCTTGACGTCGTACTGACGTAGCTCATCGATGATGTCCACGACCCGGGAGTTGCGCAGGTCCGGCACGTCCTCTTTGAAGGTCAGGCCAAGAACCAAAACCTTCGAGTCCTGGACCGTCTTGCCGGCCTTGATCAATCCCTTGACCGTTTGTTCGGCCACGTACTTACCCATCCCGTCGTTGATCCGTCGTGCCGCCATGATCACCTGTGGGTTGATCCCCAATTCCTCCGCCTTGTAGGTGAGGTAGTACGGGTCGACACCGATACAGTGTCCCCCCACGAGTCCCGGACGGAAGGGCAGGAAATTCCACTTTGTGCCCGCTGCCGCGAGGACCTCGCTGGTCTCGATCCCTAGCCGGTCAAAAATGATGGCGAGTTCATTCATGAGGCCGATGTTGAGGTCGCGTTGGGTGTTCTCGATCACCTTCGCCGCTTCTGCCGTCTTGATTGTCGGTGCTCGGTGGACTCCCGCCTGGATCACCATCTCATAGACGCCCGCCACCTCCTCCAAGATCTCCGGCGTTTGCCCACTGACGACCTTGGTGATGTTTTCCACACGGTGCTCTCGGTCACCTGGATTGATCCGTTCTGGCGAGTAACCGAGGAAAAAATCCACACCGCAGCGCATGCCAGAGCCCTCCTCGAGCAGCGCTCCACATACGTCTTCCGTGACGCCTGGGTAGACCGTCGACTCCAGGACCACGATATCGCCCGATCGGAGATGGGGAGCGATGATTCGACATGCGGACGCGACCGGTCCGAGATCCGGTTTCTTGTGTCGATCGATCGGGGTGGGTACTGCGATCAGATAGATAGCGGCCTGATCAAGGTCCGTCGCATCGGTGGTGAACACGATGTCTACCGCGGCGAGCTCGGCGTCCGTGAGCTCTCCAGTGCTATCGTGACCCCCACGCAGCTCGGCAATCTTCCGTTCGCTGATGTCAAACCCGATCACACGGCACTTGCGGCTGAATGCCGCGGCAAGTGGCAAGCCGACATAGCCCATACCGATGACTGCTAAGCCGGCTTCACGGGCTTGAAGCCGAGACACAAAGGTCCCCATGGCTCCTCCTTGAGTTACAGGTTCTCCCGATACCAATCGATGGCCTTCATCAGGCCCGACCGTATGTCGTAGCGTGGCGCGTATCCTAGACCTCTCTCTGCCTTACCGATGTCCGCCAACGAGTGCTTGATATCGCCCGCCCGCTCGGGTCCATGCACCGGAGGTAGGTCCTTGTGGAGCACATCGCATAGCAAGGCATAGAGCTCGAGTAGCGTCACGCGGTTACCGGTCGCCACATTGAAGACCTCCCCAGCGGCACCAGGCGCCTCGCATGCCTTCAAGTTGGCCTGGATACAGTCCTCGATAAAGGTGAAGTCGCGGGTCTGTAATCCATCGCCGTTGATCGTCGGTGGCTGATCATCCAGCAAGCCTTTGACAAACAACGGAATGACGGCCGCGTACTGCGAGAATGGATCCTGGTGCGGCCCGTAGATGTTGAAATAGCGCAGCACCACGGTCTCCAGCCCGTACACCCTGGTGAACACCTGGCAATACACCTCCTGGGCGTACTTGGTGACCGCATACGGCGACAAGGGTTTGGCCGGCATGGTCTCTACCTTGGGGAGGGTCGGGGTATCGCCATACGACGACGATGATCCAGCACAGACCAGCCGCTTTACCCCCCCGTCGCGCGCCGCGATGAGGACGTTCATGTGCCCGTTGAGATTGACGTCGTGGGTCGTGAGAGGATCGGCAATGGACTTGGGCACGGATCCCAGTGCTGCCTGGTGAAGTACGTATTCCGCGCCGGCCATTGCATCGCGGACGACCTCCATGCGGCGCATGTCGCCCTCCACCAGACGAAATCGGCGCTCGGCGGTACTGCCCTCTACGAATGCAAGATTCTCGCGCCGACCGGTGGAAAAGTCGTCGAGGACACAGACCGAGTCCCCACGCTCAAGTAGCGCAGCGACCAGGTTGGAGCCGATAAAGCCAGCGCCACCCGTCACTAAGTAATGCATGGTATCGCCCCGCAGAGGACACGGTTGCCTGTGGGTCTCGGACGGCCGAGACGAGAAAAGGAACGCATCCTAGATTGGGCGGCACACTGCTCGCAACGGGCGGCGAACTACTCGTCGACCGTTACGGGTCGTTCGCTTCCGAGATGGAGCTTGGCAATCTCACGTTGGATCTGGAACGTGTAACGGATGATGGCCTCGCGGTCTGCCTCAGTGATCTGGTCAAACGCGATACCAACCGTTCGCGACAGCGGCGTGCCCTCTGACACCCGCACTACGATGCCTACGACCTCCAACCTGGTCACCGGCGTCGTCGATAGGTTCATGGTGAGAAAGAGCCGGTCATGAAGCTGCAGTTCGTCACTTGGAAACGAGATCCCGCAGCCGCTCAAGCTTACCGCCACCAGCCGTGCTTCCGCATCGATGTCATCGCCCCTTCGATTGGCCATCTCCAACAGGCAACTGACCTTCTTATCCAACTGCTCAAGGAATCGCGCGACCTCCGGGTCTAGGTGCGCGCCCAGCGCGCGGCTCAACGCGTAGTCGCCATCCACCGGATGATGGTCCCGCTGCCGCCGGCTCACCAACAGGGAGCCGGACTCCCATTGCTCCCACTCCGCCTCGGCAATGATTCGGTATGCGACCTCGACTGCTGCTTGGACCCGTACGAATTCGCGACGAGAGGACATAGGTGTTCCTTTTTTTCAGCCACGACACCTCGCCAAAGGAGTCGTGTCCACCGTCCGTTCTCTTCGGCAGCTCATGGATAACCATTAATCCGGTCGCCCGGCGCACGAAAAACCCGCCCCCCCCCCGCCATCTGATTGCCTGAACCGTAATCGCCACGCCCCGAGCCCACGAAGGCCCCTTCAGCCGACCTGCTCCCAGCTCCCTGCACCAGACCGGTCCCCCTCTTTCACCTGCCGCTCAGCGCCCCCCGCCATGGAGAGCGAACCTGACAATACCCGGCACTCGCGCGCGTATTCCGCGCTCACAAACGGCAGCCCAGGCGCCCATCAAATCCGCACCTACTTTCCGGTTCCCTTCTTCAGGCGTCCCTCAAGGAGCGCGAACTCCTCCGCCGAGATCTCCCCGCCACTACGAAGTCGCTCTAGCGCGAGCCGGGCATCTGCCTGCAGCCAGCTCCCTTGGGCCGCCCGCGCATATTCACCGATCAAGCCTGCGTTACCCCTGCCCACCGCGCCGGCGACCACCTCTGACGCCCTGCCATCACCATTTCCGGTGCCGACCGTGCCTCGCTCGCTAACGACATGTTGCCTTAACTGCTGCACCTCTTTCATGAGCCGCACCTTGTCGCACGCATTCCGAACGACCAGCTGAATCTGCGCTAACTTGAAAGGCTTGGTAACAAAATCATACGCACCCTCCTCGATCGCGCCTACCACCATCTCTAACGAACCGTAGCCAGTAATAAATATTACTTGGGTATCTCGATTTGATCCGACGGCATAGTGAAACACTTCAATGCCATTAATCCCCGGCATGTTGAGATCGGTCACCACCACATCAAACAGTTCCCTGTCCAAGATCTCAACCGCCGCGTTGCCATCTCTAGCCAGCGTGAGCCGTCGATCTGGGCGACTCAGCGCCTTTTGTAACAACTCCCTTGAGGCCCGTTCATCGTCAGCGACGAGAAGAGACAGAGGCGTTTCCACGACGCTCACTTCTGAGTCCGGCAAACAAACAGCCACTTACACGCTGCCAATACAGGGAAATGACAATTCACCATAGTTCCCACTACCACCGTCTAATCGACGCTCGGACTACCGACCACTGTCACGCCTCCATCGAAATCATGCTGATACCACCTATGTATGGCTTCGAATCAACCTTAGTCGCCTCCGCCAATCGTTGAACAATCTGCGATATGCGGTTCGCCTCGCGCAAGATAACTCCGATCATTTCCGCCCCCTCTGGGTCGTCAATATCCATTTCGAGAATTTCAGCATTCCCCACTACGGCCGTAAGCGGTTGGTTCAGCTCGTGTGCGAGAGTCGCTACAACTTGTCTAACCGTCTCCAATCTTTGCGCGGCCAATAGCTTTTCTTGTGCTCCCGCCAACTCGAGATATGCCGCTCTAAGATCGTCTTCCGTCCTCTTGACCCGAAGCAACACT
>JASFUG010000107.1:0-9376 GCA_050050395.1 Nitrospirota bacterium | reverse complement strand
CCACGTTCAGACAACGATCATTGTCTACGGGAAACTCGTATTCGCCATCCTCATTGTGCAGATCTCGAACATTCTCGGTGGCCGCCCCCGTCGTGTCGCGAACAAGCCTGGTGTGTCCAGATCCCGATGTGTCTCGTTCATCTGCTCCTGGACGTCGACCTGTCACCAGGGGCAACCTGAATGCGCCCCCAGTGGGCCTCCTAATCCTGACTCACGTCCCGAAAGTGCGTCCGCAACCTCTTGGATGACAGCAAGGCAGCCAGGGCGTGCCCTTCACGCGATCACATCTGACGACCATTCGCGCTTGCTGACCGAATTACGGCAATCATGGACGCACCCAGGAGGCTGAGCATCGCCGCCAGCGCGACGATAAGGCGCCGGCTCGGCTTGCTCTTCTTCTCGGGGACAACGGCGGTGTCAAGCACCTGGACCGTCGGTGCATCCTTGGCCTCTTCCATCTTGCTCAACTCGTATTGCCGAGTGAGAAGCTCAAAAACGGTCTCCTGCACCTTGACCTCGCGCAGGAGCCGCGCGTAACGGAGCCCTAGCTCGGGAACCGCCTGTGTCGGGATAAATATGTCCCCGGCGTTACGTTCGCCTTCTCCCTGCTCCATATTTCGAATTCGCGTCTGGAGCTCAGCGATCTGCGTCCGCAGGCGGTCGACCTCCGGGCTGTTGGCCGACGCGAAACGCTGCGTGACGCCGAGTTGGACCTGGGCCGCCATGAGCTGACCCTTGAGCTGGCCCATCAGATCGATCATCGATCTTGCCTGCTCTTCGACCAGAATCGCACCGTGCTCCTCCTGGAAGGCACGCAAGGCATCCTCGGCGGCCGCGAGGTCGGAGTTCACCTCGACGAGACGCCCCTCCACGAACGCGCGCTGGCGGGAGGCCTCAGTCAGGTTGAGGTGGCGCGAGAGCTGGTCCAGCTCCTCCACGAAGGCGTTGGCCATGTCGGCGGCACGCTGCGGGTCGTGATCGTCCACCAAAAGAGTAAGGATCGCGTCCTTCTTGTTGACCGAGGCATCGAGGTTGTCGAGGAGCTTCTCTCGTGCATCCACCCGCAATTCCTTGCCGTAGACCTCGAGGAGATCAAACCGGTCGACGATTCGGTCGGTGATCGATCGTGAAGAAAGCATGCCGACCATCAGATCCGCGTTCGTGGAGCCACCGAGGGAGGCGCCGGCCAGAGCCGCAAGCCCGCTGAGTTCGCCGGACAGGGCCGCTGCGAGACCACCAGACTTCTCTTTGGGTGGCAGAATGCGCGCCGTGGCGGTGTAAGTCTTAGGAATGATGAAGCTGATGATCGCGGCGAGGACGGTGGCGACGAGGGTGGTGCCGAGGATCATCCGCTTATGACGGACCAGGACGCGCCAGTACTCGCGGAGGTCGATCTCGTCCTCTTCCCAGGGGGGGTAGCCGGGCGGGGGGTAAGGATAGTAGCCGGGGGATGGGGGTGGAACCTGCCCGGGAGCGGGGGACTGATCCGTCACCGTCCCCCCTGCCTCTCCCATCGAGGGAGGGGAGCCATTGGACGTTCCTGCCGAACGAATGGGTTGATCACCCCCCTCCCCCTGCCCCTCTCCCACTGGGGCACGAGGGATTTGGTCCCGGGGTGGTGCACTCGGACCCGACGAGGGTGATAAAGCCGGGCGCCCTCCCCCTTGCCCCCTCCCTGGGGGAGGGGGTTTAGTTGAAGGGTCGTCGATGGGATCGGCTCCTACCTGGTCTTGACGAGCGGTCTCGACCTCGCTGTGGGTGGGGGGTGTGGGCATGGTTGGAGCGTTGGGTCGCTGTGGCTGGCGCGCGGGCAGCGCTTCGATGCTGGTGGACGGAGTCTAGGGGCGCAGCGCCAGGAAGCAAACTCAGGATGGGAGCACCGAGTACGCTGCTCTGTCAGGGAGCATGCACCGATCCGCTCACCTGCTCGCCGCGTATCCAGTCCGCCAGCCGACGGCGCATAGCGGCAAGGGTTCTTCCGAGATAGATCCGATCGCTCCAGCTAGCATCCCCGCCGAAACGACGGCCAAGCGCCCGAGACGTATGAGGCTGACGACCTTCAAGCCGGAGCCATCGAAGTCTGCATCGGTCTTACTAGATGACTTCATCGAATTTCGGTGCCTCGTGGCGTAGCGGGGATGAGATCATACAGACGAGCCAATCTTCGTGCGCTCCCGGCACAGGAGCCAGTAGCAGGACAGGCCGCGGTTTTCCAAGGCGCAGGTCTGCGCTGGGAAATCGCAGGATCGCGACTTGTCCGGGCCGCTTCACTGCCACCGCTCCAGCAGGTCCTCGTCGGTGTACCCTTGCAGGGGCTCGTCTTCCATTCCTCGCAACGCCGCCTCAATCGAAAGGTCCGACCACGTTCGCTCCTCATCCATGCTGCGCGCCTTGATGACGAAAAAATCCACAAAATCCAACACTTCGACCTTGGAAGCGTCCGGAAGCTTACGAAGCTGATTGAGGATCCGTTCGGTCGCGTCCATGCGATACCCCGGGGGAGCCTTCCGCAGAAGCAATACTCGATGACGCTCGCTGATGAGAGGTAATTAGAGCACACTTACCGCAGGGTCGGCATCGGCCGAAGGGTCGATGGAAGGGCTGGCCAGCGCCACGAGGCCGCCAAACTGCCCGGCGAGGGCGAGCCCACTCGGCTTGTACTTCGGCGGCAGGATGCGCGCAGTGGCGGTGTAAGTCTTGGCGATGATGAGGCTGACGATCGCGGCGAGGGTGGCGGCGTCTCCCGCTGCCCCCTGCTCCCCTACCGCCCCGGACGGGAGGTCTTGGGATGGGGAGGCGTGCTCGTCCGGGCGGCAGTACTCGACCGAAGCGGCGGTGCTGGCGGACGCGCGAGGATCCGTTTGCCGGGGTGTGGGAGGCGGAGGTCGAGCCGATGCTCGCCGCCACGCCGGCCTTACAGGCGATCACTTTGCTGGAGTGGCTGCAGGCACGGGAGCCGGAGCGCTATTCGGACTCGCTGCTGCGGACGTTGCAGCGCCGAGTGAAGGCGTGGCGCGCGCTGCATGGGCCGGATCGGGAGGTGATGTTCCGCCAGCGGCATGAGCCGGGACAACGGGGTCCGTCGGATTTCACCCAGCTCACGGGCGGGACGATCACCGTGGCCGGGACGCCGTGGGTCCACCGCCTCTACCCCTTCCGCCTGGCCTACAGCGGCTGGTGTGACGTGACGGTGGTACGCGGTCGCGGAGAGCTTCCCGGCCCTGGCGGCGGGGCTGCAACGGGCGCTGACCCGGCTCGGGGGCAACTCCAGGTGCCGGCGGGCGGCTTCTTCGTAGTCGCTCGCAACACCGACCCGGCGGCGAACGGTGGCGTCTCGGGCGGCCTCGGCTTCTCGTCCATGAGCCTCGGGAACACGAGCAATGAGCTTCTCCTGTTGGACGATGGCGGCGTGGAGGTCGACCGGGTCGCCTGGGGAGCCGGCTGGCCCATCACAGCCGATGCTTCGCTGGAGCTGATCGATCCCGCGGCCGACAACGCCGACCCGACCAACTGGACCGTGGCCACTACCCAGTAGGCACCGCCGAGCAGCGACTTCGGCACCCCCGGCGCCGCCAACGGCAACCTGGCCGCCGTTCCCGAGCCGTCCGCCCTCGCATTGACCCTGCCCCTGCTAGTCGCTGCGGGTGTCTGGCGGCGGGCAACGGCGCGGTAGGGACCGGCTCACCGGTTCGGCCCCTGCCCCCCGGCCATGGGGCAACAGGATGACGTGATGGACAGCCAGGATGGCGCCCGCGGTCGCGGGCCGGGGCCGATGCGGTCAAGAAGATAGGCGCCCGGCGCCTTCATCTTGGCCCGGCAGGACGACCTCGTTCTCCACTCCCGCGGGAGTGATATCGTGTGGCGAAGGCGAAACGGAGCAATCCCGGGCGCAATCGCGGAGTCGAAATCATGGAACATCGAGTCGGAGCCACCACCATCCGCCTGGTACAGGGCGACATCACCCAGCAGGAGGTGGATGCCATCGTCAACGCCGCCAACTCCTCCCTGATGGGCGGCGGTGGTGTGGACGGCGCCATCCACCGGGCCGGAGGCCCGGCAATCCTGGAGGCGTGCAAGGCCATTGTCGCCCGCCAGGGACGGCTGCCGGCGGGGGAGGCGGTGGCCACGACCGGCGGTAACCTGCCGGCACGCCACGTGATCCACACGGTCGGGCCGGTGTACCACGACGGCTCCCGAGGCGAGGCACAGACCCTCGCCTCCGCTTATCAACAGTCGCTCGCAGTCGCGCGCGACGAGGGTGTGGAGACCATCGCCTTCCCCTCGATCAGCACCGGCGCGTACCGTTTCCCGATCGTCGAGGCGGCACGCATCGCCCTGCGCACCGTGCTCGCCGAGGCACCGCGCCTCGGATTCCAGGAGGTACGCTTCTGCCTCTTCTCCGCGGGTGACCTGGAGGTATACGAGGGGGCGCTCACAGAGCTCACGGCGTAGTTTCGTACCGTCCCGAGCGAGTCGCCGCGCCATCCCCCCTCTCCCCACCCCCCCGGGGAGAGGGACACCCGGCCGCGCGACCGACTCGATGATTGGGACGCGCTCTTAGGTGGTAGAGCGTACACTCGGAGGATGTTCTCGCGAGTCTCGCCCTGGCTGCCGGCGATCGTGGTCGTGCTCACGACCTTGATCTACGTGTGGCTGTTGACCGGTGCACCGGGAAGATGGCTGGTGGCCGGCACGCCCACCGACCTGCCTCCCCGCGAGCGCGCCTACCCCGGCCGCGAACGTCTCGGCGCCATCGATCCCATGGGGGTGAAGCCCGAGGTCACGGCGCCCGGGGCCCCGGCCGCACCGGCGGAGCTACCCGGCGATGGAGCCGGGGGGCGGTAGCTTGAGGTAGACTGTGGTGCCGGCGCCGGGCTCGCTCTCCAGATCCACCCGGCCACCGTGGGCGGTGATCACCTCCAGCACGATGGACAGGCCGATGCCGAGTCCACCGCCCTGGAATGCCGAGGCGGAGGTGTGATGGTGATCGGTGTCCGCCGTCTCGTAGAAGGTGTCGAACACCAGGCGCTTCTGATCCGCACCGATGCCGACGCCGGTATCGGCCACGAGAATCATGGGTCCGAGCTCCGGGGCGCCATCCGCCTGCCAGGCGTCGAGGTGCAGGGTGACCGAGCCTCCGTCCTCCGTGTACTGGATGCCGTTGCGCACCAGCGCCCGGACCGCCTGGCGCAGCTTGGCCGCGTCGCATGGATAACCCTCCCAGGGCCGTTCCACCGGAGCGACGGACAGCGTCACACCACGGGTTTCCGCGAGCGGGCGCATCTCGCCCACCACCTCTTCGAGTAATGCGTCGAGATCTGTGGGCGCCGTGTGCAGGACGGTGCCGCCCTGACGGGCCTCCGACAAGCTGTGCATTCCATCGACGATGTCGCGCAACGATCGGCTGACCTCCGCCAGCTTCGCCACCATCTCGCGGCGATCGTCGGCAGACATCCCCTCGCAATCGCTCGCCAGGAGGTCGGTGATCGCACTGAGGATGGTGACCGGCGTCTTTAGCTCGTGGCTGGTGATGGCGAGGAACTTCTCCTTCAGCAGGCTCAGCTCCCGCAGGCGCTCATTGGCCTGCCGCAGCTCCCGGTTCTCCACCCCGAGGCGACGCTTTTCGACCTGGCGGTCCAGTATCCGGCGCACGTCGTCCACCGCGAACGGCTTGACCAAGAAATCGTGTGCCCCCGCGCGGAGTGCATAGACCGCCGACTCAAGGGTGCCGTTGCCCGTTGCCACGATCACGTCGACACCCGGCGACTCCTCCCGGATCGTCTCCAGGACCTGCTGTCCCTGCAGCCCCGGCATGGACAAGTCGGTGATCACCAGGTCGAAGTGCTGGCTACGAGCAAGCTTCAGCCCTTCCGTACCGTTTGCAGCAATGACGGCCTGGTGGCCGAACTTCGGCAACAGCCGCTGCCAGTACGACTGGATGGCACGCTCATCGTCGATCGCCAGGATCCGTAGGGAAACCCCTTCGCTCACATGTCCCTCTCTACCCGCACTGGACACCACGTCTCAAACTGGATCACCGTCTATCGCCACCGCGCAGCACCGTCCTGAACGCATCCGGATCGCCGGGAAGATGCGGCCTACGTCCGCGCCACCGGCGCGCGGGTGGCGATGCGCCCCAGCGTCTCCATGAGCTGTTCGGCGTTGAATGGCTTTTGCAGAAAAGGAATCTGATGGTCTCGCAGGAAGCGATCGAGCTGCGGATCGATGGCCCCGGACATCATCACCAGCTTGTGACGCAGGTAGCGATGGTTCTGCTGGAGCTCTTCGTACAGGCGGATCCCGTTCAGGCCCGGCATCATGTAGTCGGTGAGGACCGCGCCGTACTCGTTCTCGGAGAGATGGTTGAGCGCCTCCGTGCCGCTGGTCGCGACGTGCACGCCGTAGCCGAACCCCGCGAGGATCTTCTCCAGCCAGTTGCGCACGTGCAGCTCGTCGTCCACCACCAGGACTACCCCGGCAGGATCCACCGGCGCCTCGGCCTGGCCAGGGGGTTCTGCGCCTCGACCAGCCGTGTCATGCCCCCCGGCGTTGACCGGGAGCCACAATGTGAAGGTCGTCCCCTCCCCCACCCGGGATTCCACGCCGATCCGGCCTCCATGTGCCTCCACGGCGGCGCGGGTGATGGACAAACCCAGGCCGGTGCCCTCTCCTTCGCCCTTGGTGGTGAAGAACGGGTCGAAGATGTGGGCGAGGTCGGCGGGCGCGATGCCGTGACCCGTGTCCGCTACCTGAACCATCACCTCGTCTCGCGCCATGCGCGTCACGATGCCCAGCCGCGCGGGCCGGTCGGCCCCGCTCATGGCCTGGATCCCGTTATTGACCAGGTTGAGCAAGACCTGCTGGAGCTGGTGCATGTCCCCGAACAGGGGGGCGACATCGGCATCGAAGTCCCGCTCCACGACCACCTCCCCGCGGCGCAGTCGATAGCCCATCAGGTCGACCACGGAGTCGATCGTACCGTGCAGGTCGAAGTAGTCGGTCGCCCGCCCGCCGCCGGTACGCACGAAGCTCAGCAGGTTCTTCACGATCCGCGTCGCCCGCTCGCCCTCGCTGTGGACCAGACGAAGGGTGGAGTACAGGTCGGGCGACAATCCCTCGTCCTGTAGCAACATCTCCGCGTAGCCACAGATGCCCGTGAGGGGATTGTTCAGCTCATGCGCCACACCCGATACCATGAGGCCGATGGTCGACAGCTTGTCTGCCTGGATGAGCTGCATCTCCAGCTGCTTGCGGGCAGTGACGTCGTAAGCGAAACCGCGGCTGAGCAGGAAGTCTCCCGCCTCATCCTGCACCGCGGTGGCGCGCACCTCGACGTTCAGGCGCCGGCCGTCCTTGCAGACGAACTCGACCTCCATCTCGCCACTCCCCTGCTCCCGGACCCGCCGCAGGTGAGCCACCACCCGATCCCGCTGGGAGGGGGGGGAAATCTCTGCCAGGGGCACGCCGAGGAGCTCCTCGAGGCGATAGCCAAGAGTGGCGAGCTGCGTCTGGTTTGCGGTGAGAAAGCGCCCCTCCTCGTCGATCTGATAGATCATCGCGGGCGCCTGCTCGATCAGCTCTCGATAGCGCTGCTCGGAGGCGATCAGGTCGGCGGTGCGCTCTTGAACCAACCGCTCCAGGTTCTGCCGATAGCGCTGGTTGTCGCGGATCAGCCGATGCTTTTCCACGGCCCGCTCGACCACCGTGACCAACGTCTCGCGGCGGATCGGCTTGGAGACGTAGTCGTAGGCGCCGAGGCGCACTGCCTCCACGGCGGTCTCGACATTGGGCTCACCGGTGATCGCGATCACCGGCACGTCGGAGCCGCTCTCCCGGACGCAGCGCAACAGATCGATGCCGCTGCCATCCGGCAGGATCAGGTCCGTGAGCACCACGTCCCACGGGCCGTTTTCACATTGGCGGAACGCGCTCTTCAGATCCGCGGCCGTCACCACATCGTACCCGGCCTTGGCCAGGATCAGGGCGAGGGCCTCGCGAATGCTGCGCTCATCATCGACCAATAGAACCCTAGGCTTGCTCACGCTCACGGCTCCTCCGTTGCCTGAATCGGCATCCACAGGGTGATCACCGCTCCTCCCTCCTTGCGCTGTGCGGCCTGGACGCGTCCGTGCCAGCCGGCCACGTCCTTGCGCACCCGGGTCAGCCCGAGGCCGAGGCCGGAGCGCCCCGCCCGGCGCGTAAAGAATGGATCGAAGACCCGCGGCAGGTCCTGCTCGTCGATGCCGATGCCGTTGTCGGCCACGGTCAGACGAACACCGCGACGACCCGCCTCCGACGCGGCCTCCGCGTGCATACCGATCCACCCGCGAAGGTCCGTCGCACCACGGGAGCGGCGCTCTGCGATCGCCCAGCGGGCGTTCGAGATCAACGTGACGATTGCCTGCTGGAGCTGGTGCGACACGACCGCCACCGGGGGCAGGTCCGGTGGCAGGTCCAACGCGAGCTCGATACCGTCACGACCGAGCCCGTGACCCACCAGAGTCAGGGCCGCCGCCACCGTCTCCGCCAACGCGGTGGGCTCGACGGCCATCCCGTCCGCGCGCCCGAGCGCCCGCAGGTGGCGCAGCAACTCCGCGATACGCTCGCCCTCGGAGATGATGACCTCCATCCACTGGCGCAGGGTCGAGTCGCTCGGCAGCTCGTCGCGCGCCAGGTCGGCGTAGTTGATGATGCCCATCAGCGGGTTGTTGATCTCGTGAGCCATGCCGGTGGCGAGCTCGCCAACCGCCGCGAGTCGTGCCGCCTCGGTGGTGGCCGCACGCATCTGCTCACGCTCCCCCTCGATGGCCAGCAGCTCCGTGATGTCCCGGGCGAACACCACCACCCGGCCACTCTCCCGGGGTGCCAGGGGACGAACCGTCACCAGTGCCGTCAGGGGCGCGGCGCCCTTGTCCAGGGAGAGGCGCAGGTCGGCTCGCTCGGCAGCACCGGTCTGTACGGTGGTGATCGCCGCACAGATCTCGCCGCCGGTGCCTTCACGGAATACCGTGTTGACGGCCTGACCCACGCAGTGCGCACCCATGAGCGCAGAGGCGGGCGCGTTGCACTCCTCGACCACGTCATCGCCGCCGACGATCCACAGAGGATCGGGCAAGACGCTGAGTAACCGTTCCTGGTGATCGCTGGCCTGCCGCACCCGGTCGAAGCGGCGCGCGCTCTCCAACGTCCCACAGACGAGGCGTGCCAGGAGCTCGACACTCTCCAGGAGCAGGGAGTCCACCGCCTCCGGCCGTCCCGCCCGCGGCACGGCACAGATCCCCCCCAGGACGCGGTCCTCGTAGTGGAGGGGGGCCAACAACAACCCCTCCGGTGGCGGACCGTCGGGGAACAGCGGATCATCGACGAACAGCGGATC
>JASFUG010000106.1:0-9398 GCA_050050395.1 Nitrospirota bacterium | reverse complement strand
ACTGGCTGTTCCTGTTCGGCGCCCTGTTTCTCCACGCCAGCTTCTTCTTCCAGGGCGCGCCGGACGCCGGCTGGTTCGGGTACGCGAACCTCACCGAGCGCCATTTCTCGCCCGGCACCAACCTCGATTTCTGGGTCCTGGCGCTGCTCATCCTCGGCATCTCCACCCTCATCACCGGCCTCAACTTCCTGGTCACCATCGTCAACATGCGCGCGCCGGGCATGACCTTCATGCGCATGCCCCTGTTTGTGTGGACCATCCTGGTGACCGTGGTGCTCATCCTCCTCGCCTTCCCGGCCCTGACAGTGGGGTTGATCCTGCTGTTGATGGACCGCTTCTACGGCACCCATTTCTACGACGCGACGGTGGGGGCCACGCCGCTCCTGTGGCAGCACCTGTTCTGGCTGTTCGGCCATCCGGAGGTCTACATCCTCGCTCTGCCGGCCTTCGGCATCGTCTCGGAGGTGATCCCGGTCTTCTCGCGCAAGCCGCTGTTCGGCTACCCGATGATGGCGTACTCGACGGCGCTCATCGGCTTCCTGTCGTACGGCGTCTGGGGCCACCACATGTTCGCCGTCGGGATGGGGCCGGCCGCCGAGAGCACCTTCGCCGCCACCTCCATGCTCATCGCCATCCCGACCGGAGTGAAGATCTTCTCGTGGATCGCGACCATGTGGGGCGGCTCCCTGCGAATGACCACCGCCTTCCTGTTCTCCCTCGGGCTGATCATCGAGTTCACCATCGGCGGCCTGAGCGGCATCATGCACGCCACGGTCCCGATCGATCTCCAGCAGACCGACTCGTACTTCGTGGTGGCCCACCTGCACTACGTGCTGTTCGGCGGGTCCGCCATGGCGCTGTTCTCGGCGGCCTACTACTGGTGGCCGAAGATGACCGGGCGACTGCTCGACGAGCGCCTCGGGCGATGGCACTTCTGGCTGACGATCATCGGCTTCAACGGCACATTCTTCCCGATGCACCTGCTGGGTATCGACGGCATGCCGCGCCGCATCTACCGCTACGCCCCGGGAATGGGCTGGGACCTGTGGAACATGGTGGCCACGGTCAGCGCGTTCATCCTCGGCATCAGCGTGGCGATCTTTTTGATCAACATCGTCCTCACCCTGCGGCGCGGCGCGCCGGCGGGTGGCGACCCGTGGCAGGGCCGGACCCTCGAGTGGTGGATCCCGTCGCCCCCGCCGGAGCACAACTTCGACCGCATCCCCCTGGTCGGCGGGCGCGACCCGTACTGGCGCCTGAACCACGGCGCTCAGGTGCCGGAGGCGGTCGCTACGCAGGGAGCGGCGCTGAGAGCGGCGCCGTCCGACGCGATCCACCTGCCGCTTCCGTCGTTCTACCCGGTGGTCCTCGCCGCCGGCATCGTCCTGGCCGGGATCGGCATGATCACCCGACCGGCGATCGTGCTCATCGGTGGGCTGGTCGTCCTGCTGGCCATTCTCGGCATGGGTTTCGAGCGCTCGACCTTCGCCGAGGGTCAGCAGCCGGAGACGCCTACGGAGCGCGGCCTCGGCGTGCTCGACAACCGCAAGGTCGGTGTCTGGGCATTCATCGGCTCCGAGTCCATCTTCTTCGCGTCGTTGATCTCCACCTACCTGGTCTACAAGGGTCGCAGCCTCGCCGGCCCCGGACCGGCGGACATCCTGTCGGTGCCGCTGACCTCGGTGAGCACCTTCGTCCTGTTGATGAGCAGCCTGCTGATGGTCCTGGCGCTGGCCGCTACCCAGCGCGGCGACCGGCGCTGGAGCCTCCTCTGGCTCCTTGGCACGGCGGGCCTGGGAGCGCTCTTCCTGGCCGGCCAAGTATACGAGTTCAATCACTTCTACCATGAGGGGCTGGCGCTGCAGACCAACCTGTTCGGCCAGACCTTCTACACCCTGGTGGGGTTCCACGGGGCGCACGTGACGGTCGGGGTGGTGTGGCTGCTGGTGCTGGCGAGCCGAGCGTTCGCGGGGCAGCTCCCGGAGCGACGCAGCCTGGCGGTGGAGCTGTGCGGCCTGTACTGGCACTTCGTCGACGTGGTGTGGATCGTGATCTTCACCCTGGTTTACTTACTTCAGGGGGTGAAGGGCGCATGAGCAATCAGACCGACCATCGATCCGGCCATCCCGGCACGCGGGTGTACCTCGCCGTGGCGGCGGTGCTTACCGTGCTCACGGCGATCGAAGTCACGGTGTTCTATGTGCCGGCCATGAAGCCGGTCCTTCTGCCGGTGCTGCTCATCCTCTCGGCGGCCAAGTTCGCGCTGGTCGTCATGTTCTACATGCACCTGAAGTTCGATCGCGCGGCGTACGGCGCGATCTTCATCGCGCAGCTGTTCATCGCCGCGGTAGTGATCATCGCCCTGATGGTGCTGTTCGCCGTCTTCCTGGGGGCGCGGTAGATGCGAATGGATTTCTCACCGCAGAGGCACGGGCGGCACAGAGACCTCGGAACGAACATCGGTAGCCGCACATGAACGCGCAGGGACCCGCATCTGCACGCCGCACAAGAAACGGCAGGGTGGGCTCTGCCCGCCATGCCGGGCGTAGCCCGGCCTACATTCCTCCCGCAAAGACGCAGAGGCGCAAAGGGATCAGGACAAGACCTTCGCGTATTGGCGTCTTGGCGAGAGATCTCCTCACAAGGAGATGGTTCGTTCCAGCCTATCGCGGCGGCCACGATGGCTCGGTGGAGCGAGACGAAGTGATGCCCGATTCACGTCCATTTGCGTCCATCGGCGGCGCCATTTTTTTTCGCTCGCTACCGCTCACGGGAGGCGAGGGAAGGCTATGAGCGCCGTGGCGATCCCGCATCATGTCGGGCCGCACGTCCATGCAGGCCATGGTCACGAGCACTCCCTGCTGCTGCACGTCCATCCCAGCGTGGTGGTCGGCGTCGTCTGCCTCGCGCTGCTCTACGGCCTCGCCGCCGTGATCCTGCGGCGGCGTCCGGTCCGCCACCAGGTGGTCGCCTTCGCCGCGGGCCTGGCGGTGATGGTCCTGGCCCTGGGACCGGTGGACGGCCTTGCCGACCACCGGCTGTTCACGGCACACATGGCGCAGCACATGCTTCTGTGCATGGTGATGCCGCCCCTGCTGCTGGCGGGGACGCCGGGCTGGATGGTCCGTCCCTTCCTGCGATGGTCCCCGCTGGCGCGCCTCGCACGGTTCCTGGTCCAGCCATTGGTCGCGTACGTCCTCTACAACGGCTATGTCGCCGTCCTCCACACCCCGCCCGTGTACGACGTGATGCTCCGGGACGAGGTGATGCACATCACCCTCCACATCGGTCTGATGGTCGCCGGCACCATCATGTGGTGGCCCCTGCTCAGCCCCCTACCCGAGCTGCCGCGCCTGCCCTATGCGGGCCAGGTGCTGTATCTCTTCCTGATGCTCGTGCCGATGGCGGCGGTCTCCGCGCCGATCACCCTGGCGTCTAGCGTCATCTATCCGTGGTATCTGGAAGGGCCCCACCCGTTCGGGATTGCTCCGCTCACCGACCAGGTGTGGGGTGGCCTCCTGATGTGGGTCGGCGGCGGTGCCTACTTCATGGGGGTGTTCAGCACCATATTCTTCCGCTGGGCACGTCAAGAAGTCCGCGAAGCGCCAGCCGCGGCCTGAGCGGCCGGGCCACGGTATCCCTTTCCCCTGTTGGGAGAGCGGCCTTCGTAACGGAAATCCGTGATCGGGTCAGTCACCATGCACGGCGGCATGGAGCACCTGGCCTAGCTCGGCAGGGTAGTATGGCTTGGGTAAGGCGCCCCGGAAACCATAGTGCGCGAAGTCGGTCATCACCGGGTCGTCGACGAAGCCGCTGGAGACGATCGCCACGACCGTCGGGTCGATCTTCGCAAGCTCCTTGATCGCCTCCTTGCCGCCAACGCCGTCCGGCGTCGTGAGGTCGACGATGACGGCGGCGAAGCGCTCTCCCGTCTCCAGGGCGTCGCGATACGCGCCGACCGCCTGCGCCACGTCGCAGGCAGCCACCGGCATGTAGCCAAGCTCGCTCAACATGCTACAGGCAGCCGTTCTCACGATGTCTTGATCATCCATGACCAGGATGCGACCGATTCCGGTCAGCAGCTTTCCTTGGCGGCGCTTCTCTTTTCGCGCTGGCTTGTTCGTGTTCGGAGGCGCCGGGAGATAGAGGTGGAAAGTGGTTCCAGCGCCGACCCGTGAATCGACGGTGATCACGCCGCCATGCTCCTTGACGATCGCGTGGCTGACTGCGAGACCGAGACCCATGCCGCGCTGCGCGCCCTGCTCCTTGGTGGAGAAGTAGGGATCGAACACACGGGTCAGGTGTGCTTCCGGGATTCCCGGCCCAGCGTCGGCGACCGAGATCCGCACGTAGCGGCCCGGCTGAAGTCCGATCAATTGCCCAGGCAACAGCACCGTATTCTCCGCGGTGATCCTGATCAGCCCCCCGTTCGGCATGGCCTCGCCGGCGTTGGTGAGAAGGTGCTGGATCGCCCGGGAGATCATTGGCTCGTTGGCCATCACTCGCCAGAGCTGGGCACCGAGGGCAAAGTCGTACGCCACATTGTCCGCGGTAGGGGCGAGCCGACAACTCGTCTCCACCAGATTACTGATCGTAACGGCGGTCTTGTCTGACGGTGTTGCTGACGACAGGGTCAGGAGCTGGTGCACCAGGTCGCGAATTGCCTCGAGCCCCTCGCTCATCACGTGGAAATGGACCGGCAGGTGCTCCGGCGACTTCAGGTCCATGGTCGCCAGGGAGTGGGCCGCCATCACGGAGGTGAGGAGGTTATTGAAGTCGTGTGCGATGCCGGCCGCGAGGACCTCGAGGGACTCGCGGTGGCGCATCTGGGCCAGGGCCTGGTCCATGCGGACGTGCTCAGTGGCGTCGGTGATGACGGTCCGGCAATGGTCGAAGCCACCGGTCGCGCCCGGCGAGACAACGCTGTCGAGCTGCGCCGGAAAAGTGTCGCCGCTCGCCTTCACCATGGTGAGCTTGCAGTTCTTCAAGAAGCCGTAGCGGCGCACCTGTTGACGATGTGAGGAGAGGGTCCCCTGGTCATGCCGGGCGACGAAGTCCGCGATGGGCGCGCCGACCAACTCGTCGCGCTCCACGCGGAGAAGATCGGCGGCGGTGAGGTTCGCCGCGACGATCGCTCCGTCAGCGCCCGTGGTGATATACGCGATGGGCGCGTAATCGTAGAGGTCGGCGTACAGGTCTCGCACCGCCTCCAGCTCCGCCAGCGCATGGCGTAGCTCTTCGTTTTCGCGCTGCAGGTCGCTCTGACGGGGGGCGAGATCGGGAGTGTGCGGGGCGGCTTGGGCAGGCGACACGGTCTGGCGGCCGACCCGTTTCCCCTCCCGCCGTGCGTCATCGGAACCGTGCGGCGTCTCGGCATGGTTCGCCACGGTGTCCCTACCTTTCCCTTTCCTCATCGATTCACTACCTGACTCTGCCTCGGGCCGTGGTGCGCCGAGGAACG
Organism: Nitrospirota bacterium; assembly: GCA_050050395.1. Lineage (GTDB taxonomy): Bacteria > CG2-30-53-67 > CG2-30-53-67 > CG2-30-70-394 > CG2-30-70-394 > DASWHD01. The sequence continues at coordinate 3,937 of JASFUG010000106.1, read as the reverse complement.
ACCGGTTGCACGGCGGTGGTGGCAGCCAGGCTCGTAGCTGTCAGGCCCGGCCCGTCACCCGGCGAGTCGCCACGGCGGCGTGGTGGCGACCACGGGTGAGCGGCTCCGGCATCCGACGTAGGTATCACTCGACCGGTCCCTCTCGGCGTTGCCCCGGACGCCGCCAGAGTGGTCCACCCTAGGTCGCGAGACATCGGCCCGCAGCCTCGCTGCTGTCAGTGGTTCGAGTGGGCTTCGCCCGTTGGCGGCCTGCGCCGCCAGGACCGTTCCTCTTTCGCGACATCACGACTCCTAAACGGGACGGATCCCGTTGCCGGTGGGAGGCCGCGGGAACGACGATCGCCTGCTGACAGAATGTCAGAGAAATCTTACCGGTACAGGCAGGTTCCCGTAAAGTGGGACGCTGCACACCGCCGTTTGGGCGCCGCGAGCGTAGCGCGTCGGATGCCGCTGTTACCGCGCGGCAAAGGCCATCGCCGCACAGCTCACCGAGAGGTCGGTCTCGGCCGACGTGCACTGGCGGTAGGTGAGGAGGTCGCCGGCCGCCCCATCGATGAGGCGGCGGAAGGCATAGAGGGGCGCCGCGCCGCACACCCGGGTCTGGTCCCCGGTCGCGGCCCAGGCGCGATAGAAGGCGGCGGCGTCGCCGCTACGCAGGGCATTCAGGAGGATCCGGTCACTCGCCTCGACGGCGGCCAGGCGTTCCGGAGTGAGGCCCTCCGCATCGCCGAAGTGGCCTCCCACGTGGGAGAGGTCGACGGCGGCGATGAAGCACACTATGCGCCCCAGCCGGGCGATCGCCTCCCGGAGCGTCGCGAGGAAGGTCTCGATCTTGTCGTCGCTCGCCGGGTCGCTGCCGGCCGTGAGGTGACCGTGCAGGCCGTCCACCAGGATCGGCACCATGCGCAGGGCGCGATCGGGGAACAAGTGGCGCAGGAAGACCGCCTGGAACTCGATGGAGTGTTCCTGCCGGTGGGCCAGCTCGTCATCGAAGGCCCACGGGCAGGCGGCGCGCAGGGCGTCCACCAGGGCGTCGTCGTTCGGCACCGTCCCCAGGGGGGTATCGTACGCCTTCGAGCAGACGGCGAAGGGTTGCGCCATCGGCCCGTGGCAGGTGCCGAGGACCACGAAGGTGTCGACGGCGCCGGCCTCCGCCACCGCCTTGTAGGCGTGGGCGTAGACCGGACCGCCGCGGTGCAGGTCGATGTGCGGCGCCACGATGCCTGACAGGCGGCGCCTATTGGCGGTGTTGGGCAGGGCGCCGGGGCCGCCATCGGCGGTGAACAGCTCGTCGAGGAAGCGGGGCAGGGTGACGGGATCGGGGTCGTACGCCGCGGTGTGGGTCGCGGGGCGAAGGGGCTCGGCCAGGAAGGCGGCCACGATCTCGTCGCGCCGGCTGCGAAACGTCGCGCTGTCCAGGAAAAGGGCGGCGTCGAGCTGGCTCACCAGACCGTCGATATCCTCGTCGGTGAGGGCGACGCCGAACTGCCCCTGGAACGCCGCTGCCACCTCCTGCTTCCCCCGCACCCCGTCGAGCTGTGCGGCCAGGAACAGGGCCTGCGGCGACAGCCACGCCTCGCGATCGCTATACCCCTGCGGATCCCGCACGAGATAACGGGTACCTTCCTCGGTCTCCACCGGATGCGCCTCCAGGGGGCGCAGTGCGGGGAGGGGCGTGGGAGAGCTTTCAGCCATCAGCGTCCAGCGGTCAGCAATTCGCGTTCAGCAACTTCCAGGATAGCGGAACGTGGAGCAGCGGTCAGGGACTTGGAGGCCGTTGAGGGTTGCAGCACCGGCGTGGTGGTCGCACACGACTGACCATAGGCTGGAACTCAGACTCTCCTGTAATCACCTCCGTTTGGATCTCGCACCAAGGCGCTGAGACGCAGGGGGCGTAGACCACGGAGGACACGAAGGGCACGAAGTTGGGGGTTCCGGGCTCTTCCTTCGTGCCCTTCGTGTTCTTCGTGGTTAAGAAAAAATGGTTCGCCAGCCCGCAGGGCTGGCACCGGCCCTAGCCCCTAGTCGCTAACCCCATAGGGTGCGCCGCGCTGCGTTTGGCGCACCCTATGATTGCTCGTGGGGCAGGTGTTACCCCCCTCCCGTGGTGGGGATAGCGCGACGTACCGGCGCCTGCGGGCAGGGATAGACCCCGCACCTACGGGGCCACCCGGAATTTCATCTCCCCCAGCGCCGAGATCCGCGCCACCAGCTCGTCGCCGGGTTGGATCTGGCCCACGCCGGCGGGGGTGCCGGTGAAGATCAGGTCGCCGGTCTCCAGGGTGAAGAAGGCCGACAGGTACTCGATGATCTGCGGGATGGAGAGGGTCATGTCCGCCGTGGAGGCGTGCTGGCGCACCTTGCCGTTGACCTTGAGGACCATGTGGGTCTCGGCGATGTCGCCGTTCACCTCCTCGGGGCGGTAGAGGCGCGACACCGGCGCCGCCGTGTCGAAGCTCTTGCCCAGGGCCCACGGCCAGCCGTTGCGCTTCGCCTCCTGCTGCACGTCGCGGGCAGTGAGGTCCAGGCCGATGCGGTAGCCGCGGATGTGGCGCCATGCGTACTGGGCCGTGACCTCCTTGCACGGGCGGCCGATCTCCACCACCAGCTCCAGCTCGTGGTGGACGTTGCGGGAGTAGGCCGGGAGGCGGATCGGCTCCGGCTCGTAGAGCAGGGCGCTGGCCGGCTTGAGGAACACCACCGGCTTGTCCACGTTGGCCAGAATCTCCTCCATCTCCTCGGCGTGGGCCTGGTAATTTTTTCCAAGGCCGATGATCTTGCTGTGCTCCATCTGTTCTCCTCGTGTTCCCGCGGGCACCGGGGCCAACCATGATACATCGACGTGGTCCGCCCCAACGGGCTCTTTTCATCATGGGCGAAAAGGGCTCTCCTTACCGCCATGCCTTTCATCAGCGGGACGTAAACGGGAGCGGCTCATGGCGCGTGCGACGGCGACAAGGATGACGAATACGAAGACGAGCGCCGTCGCGCGTCGCGGTGCACGGCGGCCGACCGCGTGGCACGCGATCCTCCTCGCAATGCTGGCGGCCGGCTGTGCCAGCACGCCGCGTACATGGATGCAGAACGAGACTGTGGTCATCGGCTGGCAGGCCAAGTCGACCGGTGGGCCGGAGCTGCGCGACCTGCGTCTTCGCCATCCCGCCGACCTGTCACAGGACCTGGTGGCGAATCAGCTGCGCTCCCTGCGCTATCAGCCGCTCCGGGGCGTGGCCCCGGTCCAGCCGGTGTTCGTGGAGGCCGAGGTGGCCCAGCTCGCCGGGCCGCTGACCGAGGCCCTGGGCCACGTCTCGCATCTCGACCTCGTCCACTTCACCCTGCGCACCGCGACCGGGCCCACGGTCGGCGAGGTCTTCGCGACCCAGGATCACCTGCACTGGCGTCTCGAGGAGATCGCCGGCATGCCGTTCGCCGCGCGCACAGGCGGCACGGAGGAGTCCCGCTGGGACTGGCGATTGGTGCCGAGTCGCGGCCAGAGCCTGTTCGTGCCACCGACCCCCCTGGGGGACAAGACCGTGGCCAACTGGGTGGTGGCCGACCTGGCACTCCCCAGGGCCACGGTGGTGCCGGGCGTGCGCATGGCACCGGCACTGGCTCCGGCCGCCTCTGCGCGAGCGGTCCCTGCGACTCAAACCGCCCCGACCGCGCCGTCGCCCGCCCCACCTGCACCCACGCCGAGCGCGTCGTCGCACCCTCCTGCCGCCGTCCCACCCGCGGTCGCGGACAAGCCTCCGCAGCCCAAGCCAGGGCCCGCCGTCCTCGAAGAGAAGCTGGCGACCCTCAAGCGGCTGCGCGACAAGGGGCTGATCGACAGAGACGAGTACCGGACCCGCAAGCAGCAGCTTCTGGACGAGTACTTCTAGCCCCACGCGCCGCCCTCATTCGCCGCGTCGCCTCCATCTGGGGTCAGGCCTGGCAA
>JASFUG010000105.1:0-9409 GCA_050050395.1 Nitrospirota bacterium | reverse complement strand
TCTCGCCGGCGGCCTGCCGGAGCGCCTGCGCGGCGGTGTGGTCGACGTGCTCTTCGACTGCAAGCCGGGGGAGTGGTACCGTGCCGCTATAAGCTACCACTCGCCTCCATGGTTGGCATATTAGGCCGCGGCGCGCACACAGACTCGCGTCGGCGACTACGCGTTGCACAACATCACTCTCACGGAGGCGCAGAAGCAGGCCGTCGCGCGAACGCTCCACGTCGTGGCCCCCCCACGCGGTAGCGAATCGCGCGGCCGGCGGAGAGTCGCGGGCGCGAGACTCCCCTCCAGCGGACAGCGAACACGGGCTGAGGATTCGTTAATCTGGCAACCGGGCCAACCATCTGGGAGAGCGTTCAGCGATATGCCGACGATCCACGTAGTACGACAGGGTGAATGCTTGGCGAGTATTGCCAAGGATCACAACGCCATGTCCTGGGAGAAGATCTACTACCATCCCGATAACGCTGAGTTCCGCCGTATGCGGCCAAATCCGAACGTCATCCACGCCGGCGATCGCCTTGTGATTCCTGACCCGGAGACGGGTTGGTACACGGGAGCGGCGACGCAACGTCACACTTTTCGTAGGAAACCCGCGAATTCCCTGCTGCGTATCGTCGTACGGGACGAGAACGGCGAGGTCGTTGCCAACGAGCCATATGTCGTCAGAGTCGGCGACGTCGAATACAGCGGCGTGACCGATGGCCAGGGGCTGGTGGAGCAGGAGATCCCCACCGGGGCGGGCGAGGCGCTGCTCGTGTTGGAAGGATGGAACCTGACCTTACCTCTCCGCATAGGTCACCTGGACCCGGTCGATGATCGCGACGAGGGCTCGCGAATCATCTCCGGCGCTCAGGCACGTCTCAACAATCTTGGGTTCTTCTGCGGCAGCGTGGACGATAAGCAGGGCCCGAAGACGACCGAGGCGTTGCGTGCCTTCCAGAGGCAGGTCATGGGCCGATCGGAGCCGGACGGTGTACTCGATCAGCAGACCCGCGATGCATTGATGCGCGAGCACGGTTGCTGACGACGGGGTGGGTGATCATGCCAGAGACGCGGATCGGCGAGTATCGGGTGCGGTCGGGTAATGCCGACGCGCCGTTCTGGCGCATCGCTCCAGGAACGGAGCCCCTGACACTGTTCTGGAATACCTATTCCACCCAGATCGCGCTGACCGACCCGACGGCGTGGAATACGGTCACGATGCCGCCGCCATTCGGCCTGTTCGACATCGTCGTTCGTATGTCGGAGCCCGTGGTGGAACGGTCGCTCACCGATGCACAGTCCGTGGGCCTGTTGACGACGACCCTTTCCGGCCAGCCGGCCAACACACCCATGCCGATGTGGGAGGGTGGTTCCGGCACCGTCGACAACCGCGTTGCCAACATCTCCTTCGCTGTGCGTATCCCGCGAGGCCAGCAACACTTTGAGGGCACGCTGGTGCTTACCGCGGAGAACGCCGGCGTCGCCAACGCCGGTACCAAGACCGTCCGCCTGCCGCTGAGAGTTGGCAGATTCGAGCGGGTGGCTAACCTTTTCGTGCAATTCGTCGCGACACCTCGCCGACGCAAGCCGGGTGAGCGGTATTGCTGGATCCAGGTGCCGGTCGTTGACTGGGTGGGTGGAGCGGGACCACCTGCGCCCTTGGAGGGCGCCGAGGTCGTCGCAAAGATCCTGCGCGATAACTATCGCCGAGGGTTCAATGGTCGCAATCGCAGGGTCGCCTTGAGATCGGATTCCGGTGGTCTGGCGGCGTTTCGACACAGCGATACCGAACGAACGGTTCTTGGGTTTCCCACCGGCTGGCCGCTGATCTTTACGGCCACACAGAATCGGCACGTGTCCCGTGCCCATCTCGTACGGCTCGAGCAAGCCGACATCGACCATAATCAGAACCCGCACCGGGTCTCCGCGATCCAGGCCATCGCCGTCGCCGTTGCCAGCGTCCACATGGCTAGCAAGACGATCCTGGTCGATCCCGGCCACGGGGTCGTTTACGGCTTCGCCAGCCAGCGCCGTTCGCAGGAATGGTTTGTTGCCCATCGGATCGGCACCCGCGTCCGAGAGATCCTCCGTACCCGCTTCGCCGTGCCGGCGGCCAACCTCTTTATGACCCGCACGGCCGGATTCGGTCTGATCGATCCCGGGGAGTTGAACCGCAATGACGCGCCGGAACGCGGTGCCCAGCGCTTCGTCTTCGAAATCGCCGGCCGCCGGCTGCGTATCCGGCAGGCCGCCCTCGGTCTCCAGGACCTGTCCGATCTGGTGCTCACCGGTAACGATGATCGGCCGGCAAACATTACAGAGGCTGATCGCAACCGGTTGATCACCAGTAATGCGGTAGCGGTCGCCGCGATCATTACGCGTATCGAGAACAACCTGCCGGCGGGCCAGCGGGTCCGGCCGGGTTCGGTGCACTGGGACACGGCGACGAATCGCTACGTCTGTGTGATCGAGCGGCATCCGCCGGTTGCCGGTCACAACGCGATCGTCGACGCCGCCCGGAACGTGGCGATCACCACTCATGACTGGTTCATTCTCGACGCGGCGATGCTGGAGAACCTCGCCGACCGAACCGCCCGCTGGTCGAGCGAGCGAGAGCTGGGCTCCGGCCCCGGGGCGAACGCCGCCACGGGACGGCCTGCGTTCCGCACCGCCGTCCAGGCGGCGATGACGGCGGAGCACGCCCGGCGCTACATCCGCGAGAAGATCATTGCAGAGCTCGACCTGGAGGAGCCGTACCTTGCCGGTGCGGCGATCCCGAACCAGTATCGGAACAAGGAGACCATGGGCTGGCACTATCGTGTGCGTCGCGATTACATCAACCGCAAGAATTGCGACGTCGCCCTGACGATCCACGAGAATGCAGGTGGACTCACCTCGGCTGGCATGGCGATGCTGGTCGGCCGGAACCCGCCGAATGATCAGATGCGTGCGGCGAAGTTGTTCATGAAATATGTCGACCCGTTTGATCAGGGCCTACGCCGTGGTGGGATTGTGGAAAGTGGTGCCGGTCAACTCAGCGCACATAACGCGCGGCGTGCCAAGCACGTCTACTTTGAGCTCGAGTTCATGACCAGCACGATCCTCGATAATCCGGGGGTTCGGGCGGCCGATGACAGCCGTTACCAGTATCAGGCTATGGTCGAGAGTGCCTTCATCGATAGGGTGGCGGAGCAGATCGTTGCCGGTGTCGTAGAGTTCCTCCTGGAGCCACAGGGAGATATCGCTACGATCAGCTACGATTTATCCAATTTGCCCACATGGTGAACCCGTGGTCCGTACCGGAGGGCCGTCCGTCGAGCTTGCCTTCGCCTGCGTCCTGCCGTGGGCGATACTCATTGCCGGGTGTGCTACCAACGTGTCGACAACGGAAGGAAAGATCGTGGAGACCCTCGACGATGCGGAAACTCCTGCGGCACAGGTGGCGAATCTTGAGACGCAGGTAAATCGGGCGGGCGTCCCTGTCGAACTGCCACGCGGCGCACCGGCATATCTGGCGACGGTTGTACACGGCCTGACGGCGAGTCGGGTGGCCGTCACCGAGCTTCGCACTGGCCACACGATGCTCCTTCCGGAGACCGAGGCCGTACCGGCCGCACCGGTCTGGGCACCGGACGGCAGCCGTATCCTGTTCCGCGTGGAAGATGAGCTGATGGCATACGATGTTCAGCAGAGCCACCTGCGGCGGGTGGCGACGGGCTTGTCACAGGGTGGCCGGACCCCCTACGCGTACAGCCCCGATGGAGAGCGGATCGCCGTTGCCGAAGCCACGGTTATCCATGTCCTGTCCGCCAGCCGCCATGGCGGCGACGGGGCGGAGCGTTTCACTCTCCCGGAGGGGACGACCTTCCTACAGCTACTGTGGGCGGTCGACGGAAGGACTCTCTTGGTCCTCACGCAACGGGAAGACGGCGGTACGCCGTCGCTGGTTTGGATCGATCTCGCGGATAAGGCTGCACGCGTCCAGCCGGTCTACCACGTCACTGGCCTGCTCGGCTGGGACGCTTCTACGAGCGCGCTGGTCGTCGTCCATCTCGATCCAGAGCGGATGGGCGATGAGGCTGCCGTCCGCCTTCCGTCGGGAGAGGTGCGGGCGCTGCGCGAGGCGGAGGAGGACGATGCGGGGGAATTCGTGGTCGCCTACCGGCCCGACACGCGGCAGACGGTGGTCTCGCTCGGCACCGAGGATCTCGGTGATCCGACGAAGCTTCTGATCCTGCCTCCTGACAACGCACCCGCAAGATCGTGGCTGGAGGCCTTCCCGCGGCTCGACGAGCTATCGATCTCGGCAGATGGAGGTTGGGCGGCCTTTGTCGACCGAAGCCCAGTGTACGATACCGGCGAGGTTGGCGGTGACATCTACGCCGTACCCTTCGGGAGCGACACCCCGGTGCTCGTCCTCAAGGCGGATCCGGACACCTGCACGTTCACGACGCCGGTCCTTCGTCCGTAGACCAAGGGCTTTGATCGGGGTCAGACCGTGGCCAGGTCGTCCGACATGATGCCAGATCCGCATTCCGGCTTGCCGTCCCTGGCGGGGACAGAGATCTGTGCCCCAGCAAGCGTGTAATTCGCTCTCCGACGCTGGGCGGAAGAGCGCCCCGGCTCACGGAGGCGCGGGCGATCGTCGGTGACGTGGACAGGCCGCGTCCCCGCGCACCCATGCCTTCGTCGCGTGCCAGCATCCACGGCGGGCTCTTCGCATCCCCGGCGATGGCGAGCTTCCTTAGCGGGTACCGGCGCAGTCGTCCCCATAGATATGATCCGATGGGGCCGGCCGGTCCGCCGCCGGCAACTCATCCTGCCCGTAGCGTAGTGCCTGAAGGCCTGCTGCCAGCTGCCCCACGGCCTGGTCTGGTGGCTCCATCCGGATGGCCGCATGCCCCATGGCGTTCTGGCCCACCACTCCGGACACGTGGGCGCCGTCTCCTACGTGCATCCGCGAGGCAGCGGTCCTGCCAGTTGGTCGGTCATAGCTCGCGGCGGTCAGAGAGACCCGGCCGCCCCGATGAATCTCAAACCAGGCCTTGGCGTCGCAACTCGTCGACGAGCCGGCATACATCCTCCGGCGACAACCCCTGGATGGCACCCACCTCGTTCACCCGCTCGGGCTCGAGTACCGCCGCATGGTGCAGCTCGAAGGCGGAGCGCAATGCGCATAACAAGGCTTGCTCTCGCGTGTCCATGGGCGTTGCCCTCCGTGGCTGCGGCGAGTCATTCCATGATGGTTGGGCCAGTATCTATGGACCGACGGTGACCGGAAAGCCCGCCTGCACTCCTGCGATGCGGAAGTGGTGCGTCCCGTTCGCGGTGTGACGCCCGGGCCACCTGCCCAGCCAGCCCACGGCCATCGCCATGGGATGCTGTTCATCATACTGAGTCGGATGGGGCGTGGGCGTTACCGTGGAGGGACCCAATCCCGCCAGCGCGTGCCGTCACGTGGAAGCCGGCTCTTCTTGTAATCGCGTTGCACCGCGGACTCGGACGGTCGGTAAGGCGGGATACCCGCCAGCAGTACCGGCGGGAGCCGAGTATTGATGCCGTGCTCCTGCTGAGGCCCTCGGCATCGAGATCGTGGAGCGTGGCCCGGATTCGGCCCAACCCGCCCAATCGGGTGCATCCGAAGGCCGCTAAGCCATTGATAAAATGGCGCGCCAGGAAGCTTTAACGATGTCGGAGTTTCCATCGCTATACGGAGCAGTGACCAGCGGATTGCAGGTCCGGGCGCGAACGCTTAGCGGATCCGTACCGTCGTCGGAAAACGGACCGTGACCATCGTCGGCAGGACATCGTAAGCGTTGGTGATCCATGCAGTGGACGCGGTGACGTTCCCGTTGCCCGTCGGTGATAATGATTTGTCGTTGCGTTCGGGTTTCGCATAAAGTTGGACTTGCGTGTTCGTACTCACCCCAGAAGAAGGGAATGACACCATGCCGAAGGGGAAAAATCTTCACCTCACGGAGCTTCCACTCAACACGCGGTTTAAGCGCAAACCACGGACGCCCAACGTGAAGGCGATTCGGCAGAAGGCGAAAGTTACGGTTGCCTTCTACGACGCGGATCACTATGGCGTCACCCTCAAGCGGGGCATCACGATCGTCAAGAAGGCCAAGATGCCTATCGACGGGCTCACCGTGCCCCAAGCGGAAAAGGCCGTCCGTGCGGAAGTCCTGAAGGGCACGTTCGACGACGACCTCATCAATGGCTACCAGCGAGTCATGGCGACCAAGAAGCGCCGGAAGAGCAAGTAGGCGGCGGTTTCCGCCGCCGGAGTGCGGCGCAGCCAGGACCGGGAATCTGCATGTTCTTCACGACGGGGAAGCGCGAGGAGACCCTCTTCATCGTGGACGACCTCTGAGTCTGGGTGCCTCTATCCGAGGAAGCCCAGTTCCTCTGGGAGCAGACGACCCCAGGTCAGCCACGACGTGAGAACGGATGATGGGGTCCTTACCATCTCGCGCAGGGGTGCGGGCGTGCCTCCTGAGCACGACCTTGGGCAGACTGCGCAGGTGGAAACGGCGAAAGCCGAGCCGCTCCTTGAGGATCCCGAAGACCGGCTCAACGGTCTGCTGGCGTAGCCGGTACCGGGCGCGCGCCTCCGGGGTCGCCAGGGTCTCCTGCATGCGCCTTAACCAGGCGGCTTGGGGTTCTTTCGCCGCCGTCTCCTCCCGGATCGGCCGGAAGTCGTGCCGCCACCGACCCCCGGTGCCGGTGGCGACCCGGACCTTGATGTGCGCCTCCTCGAGGGTCTGGACGTTATCTCCGTTAGCGTAGCCGTTGTCCGCCAACACCCCGGTCGGCGGACCCATTGCCTTCGGGATGGCCTGGATGTCAGCCATCAGCTCGTTGCGGCTCGCTGGCGCACTGGCTGACCCGGGCGCCGAGGATCAGGTAGCTGCCGTCGGCATCGACCACCACCTGCGGATCGATCTCCTCACCCGCAGGCGGTGCCTCGGCCTGCGCCAACAACTCGGCAATCTCTCCTTGGAGCTGTGCCACGAGCTCTCCCGCCCGATCGTAGGGCACGCCAAGATCCCGGTACGTGGCCCGCTCAATCTGGCGGCAACAAAAAGGCTTGGTCTCGGTTCGCTTCGACGAAGTGGCTCATGGCCCAATCGCAAAGTCCGACCGGCTGCTAACACCGCCCCGATCCGGGTTCCCCGCGGAAATCTTATTCCGCGGCGGTGACGCGTCCCTCCCCACCGGGCACCTCGCCCCCTTCCGCCGTCGCTCCGGCGGTGGACGGCAGGAGCAGGTCCTCGAGAAAGAAGGCGGCCAGGTCGTGGCGCCCGAGGACCCCCGCCTTGCGGTAGACCGCCTGCGCCTGCTGGCGGGCGGTTGCCTCCCCCACCGCGCGTACCTGAGCGATCTCCTTGTGGGCGAGCCCCTTGAGGAGCAGGAGGGCCACCTCGCGCTCCGCCGGGGTCAGCGTCCAGCGGTCGAACTGGCCGTCGATCGCCTCGCCGAGCCCCCGGAGGAGGTCCCGGGCCTCGTCGCGCCACCGTTGGGCCTCCGCCTCGGTGGACCGCAGCCGGGCGCGCAGCTCCTCCGCCTCCCCCCGCGCGGCCCGCGCCTGGCGGCGCACCCGCAAGAGGTGGCGCAGCAGGAGGACGAGGCCGACCCCGCCGAGCAGGGCGACCGACCCCTCCACCGCCACGTGCAGGGCGGTCGAGCCCACCCGCAGGTCCCCCACGAGGTCCACGGCCACCAGGACCACCACCCCCAGGAGGAGGACGGCGAGGCCCCCCAAGAGACGGTACTCCGATCGTTCATCTGCCATAGGCCACGATCCTATCTCATTGACAGCACGGACATCCTACATCCGTCGGATTCCCCTTCCCGCCATTCGCCACCAACCTTGCGCGCATCGAGACCACGGCCCTGAAGCGCGCCCCGGGGATCCTTCACGGGGAGCGAGCCGGGACCACCCCAACCCCTCTCCGAAGGAGAACCCCCATGTCCCTCTTGCTCCTCCACCCGAAGATGGTCCACCTCCCCATCGCCCTGGCGGTGGTCGTCCCCCTGGTCGCCCTGGCGGTCATCGTCGCCTGGCGGCGCAACCTCCTGCCGCGCCGCACCTGGCTGCTGGTGGTCGGCCTCCAGGCCCTGCTCGTGGGGGGTGGCCTGCTCGCCATGCAGACCGGGGAGATCGACGAGGAGCACGTGGAACGGGTGGTGGCGGAGCGCCACATCGAGGCCCACGAGGAGGCGGCGGAGCGGTTCGTCTGGGGCGGCGCCGCCCTCCTCGGCCTCATGGGGCTCGCCGGCCTCCTCCGTGGCGAGAATGCCGCCCGACGCACCGCCACCGCCGCCACCGCCGGGAGTCTCCTGGTGCTCGTCCTCGGCTACCAGGTGGGGGCCGCCGGCGGCCGCCTGGTCTACGAGCACGGCGCCGCCTCCGCCTACACCTCCCCGGCCACCCACGCCCCCCGGGCGGCCGGCGACGACGACTGACGCGGAGCGACGCCCCCGCCGCGCTGGAGGCCCTTCTCCACCCAGGAATCCCACCCCTGCTCGGCGGCCTCGAGGTCGGCGAACTCCTGGTCGACGTGCGCTGCCTACTCCCAGGTGACGGTGCAACACTCGTACGCTGGCTATGGGAGACTATCCGCGCGACCGGCGCCGACCTCGACGGGATTCAGGGTCAGGACCTCCAGGTACTCGACACGCGACAGGTTGAGGCGGATTGCCGAGAGAAACGGCGAGTGAAGATCTTCAGGGACCGACAACCGGTAAATACCCGCGCGGACTCGGTACCCGTCCGCGGAGAAGAAGCGCTTCAGCGCCACGTTCTCGATCACGTCCGACGAGACAGCCTCGGGGTGGTGAAGTGCCACGCACTCCTCGGTGTCGGCCGTGCGCTCGATGAGGTCGCGTGGCCCAAGGATGCGCTACTCACCCAGAGCGTCACGACCATCGACGCCATCGAGGCGCTGACGGGAATGGATTTCCTTCCGGACCGCCGAACAAATACGCGGCGCTCAGAAGCCGCGATTGAGCGCGCGCAGGGAGTGGAGCTGTGGGAGCGGTAGCCGTGACCGACTCACCGACAGAACCCGAGCCGAAATTTTTTTCGGGTCGGGCCGATTCCTCCTCCGCCGGCAACCGGCCCCCTCGTCCTTCCTCCCCCAGAGATCGAAACCCCGCGCGGGTGCGACTGCGGGGAATTCGGGGCGATACGGGGCGTGGCGATGTCGGGCACTCACGAGCTCCGGGCACGCCAAATCGCGCCCGTTGAGTCGCAGGTGAGGCCGAAGCGCGGGGAGTCGCCGCGTGCCTTGCTTGGCCCTGTCACTTTACGACGAGGCCCACACCGATCCCCAACAACTGCACGATGAGGGCGGCCCGTGCGAGGTAGCCCCAGCCTCGCCAGCGTGAATTGAAGGCGCATCGCCACACGGCGACC
>JASFUG010000104.1:0-9411 GCA_050050395.1 Nitrospirota bacterium | reverse complement strand
ATGACCCTCGGGATGAGGCGCCATCCGCTGCGGACCGTAATGAAGATCCGCCACGGGAGCTAAATCCCCTTGACGGATCAATTACTTACTGTCGCATTGATAGTGGGGCTCGACAAGCGGCCAACGACCCGTCGCCGTCCAGCGGTTCCCGGCTCCCGTCGCTGCCGCCCGTCGACGAGGCCTACGACGGCGGACAGCTGCGCGAGGCCGCCTGGTACAATGGAACGCACCTTCGCGATCGGTCATCGACCGGCTCCCCCCTGAACGATCCGAGAGGCCGGCACACGAGACCTCCCCCCGAGACGCCCGTGCAGAACACGGTCCGCAGCCCGGCCTTGGGCGGCCCGCCGCCTCGGTGACACGGGCTCAGACGCCCGCGGGCACTAATACCTCTTCTTCTACCTCTTCTTTCAAGATGTTCCACATGCCGTTGAGAAACAGGAGCATGTCATGGGAGGAAACGATTCCAGCCAGTTCCCCTTGGTCGTCGACGATCGGCAAACATCCGTACTTGGTCTCGATAAGGACCTCCAGGGCTACCTTCATGGGGTCGCTCGGCCTCAGGGTCTTGGGGTCACTGATCATCACGTCCTCGACCCGTGCCAGGCTATCGATGAACCCCTTCTCCTTCCCGTCCTCGGCACCCAGGAGGCTGCTCGGCATGGCTCGACAGAGGTCGCGGTGCGAGATCAAGCCGACCAGTCTCTTGCCATGCAGTACCGGAACGTGGCGCAGGTGGTTCTCTGCCATTAGGCAACACGCCCGGCTGAGGTGCTCATGTTCCTGGAGCGAATGGACACGGGTGGTCATGATCTCGCTGATCGGGGAGTGGCGGCGGTTCTTCATTGGGGCCTCCATGAGGGTTCAACGAAGGCGAGGGGTGGGCCTTCGCACGGAAGAAGGGGAAGATCACAGACATGGCCAACAGGCTCAGCGATACGAGAAGGGGTAGTGCATCGGCTGTGCCAGCCTTGCCTCTCCCCGCCTGATCGCCCCAACTGATTGGAATAACGGCAGAGTCGGGAGAGAGTCCGGCTACCTTCTGACACGCCGCGCAGCCGTTTTGTCAGGCATGGCAGATCTCATGGCACAAATTTATGCCAACCTGGTGCAATGCGATCATGCAGTCGGATCGTGAAACGGCCGCGACCGAGCTGCCCGACCTATTCGCGGGATACGCCGCGGACGACCGATGGATCGCCATGTTGGTGCGCCCGCAACGATCGGCGATTGCCTCGCGCTCGGCAGCGGTGAGCTGTCGAGGATCGGCGACCGCCACCACCAGGTCCAGCCGTTGGGGATGGGCCGCCAGCTCGGCGTCCCGCCACCGCCGTACGCCCCGTCGTCACCGAGATCGAAGGGACCCGGCGGCACCGACACGGGCCATGCCGGCTCGATCGCGAGGGTGTTCACCGCGGGTCCCCCGCGACCCGGTTCAGGGCGGCCACCAGCTCCGTCGGATCGATGTTGTGCATCATCGCCGCCTGGGCGATCGACTCGGTGGCCTGCCCCGGGCAGGAGAAGCAGCCGGCCCCGAACCGCTCCTGGAAGACGGCGGTGATCTCGGGGTAGCGCGCCAGCACGTCGCCGATGATGTCGTCGGGACGACACGGGCCGCCTGGCGGCGGTGCGGATCCCGCCGCGATGTTCAGGTTAAGCGGCGCCGCCGCGGGCGACGCCGCCGCTCCACCGCGGTTGATCTCGGCCAGCAGCTCCGGCCCGGACAGTCCGTGGTTGGCCGCAAGCCGCTCCAGGGTGACCTTGAACCGCTCCATCTGGGCCAGGATCTTCGGGTCGTCCAGGCCATCCACGCCGTGGCGCCGCAGGATCTCCGCGGCGGCCGGTTGCCGCTGCAAGACCTCGGTCACGGGCGACTCGAGGGCGAAGGTATGGACCGGCGGCGCCGGCGGTCGCCCGGCGGCCTTGCCAACAGTCGGTGCAGCAGGGACGACCGGCTGGGTGGGCCCGGGGCGCGTGGCAGCGAGGGTAGCCCATAGGTTGGCGACGAACAGCAGGACCGACGCCACCTCCACCACGCCGAACACCGCGAACGGCAGCCGCTCGTCCACACCGGCGGGCAGGAGTAGCCCGTCGTAGGTGGCGCACATGCCGAGCAGGCCCGCGTTCGCGGTCCAGAAGTGGACCGGCAGGAGGCGCGGCCAGCGCACGGTGGTGGCGTTGAAACGGGGCAGGATGAAGTACCCCACCCCGTACACCATCATCGCCATGAACCCCAGCAGGAGCAGATGGACATGGACGAAGCGCCACGCGACGAAGGTCCCCGGCGCGACCCCCACGCCGAGGCCGAGCAGGGCACCGACGCCGAGGTACAGCAGGGAGGCGTAGATGAAGGCGCGGGTGGTCCGGTCCATGAGTTCGCCGATCCCCAAGGCACACCGAGATGATCATCGGCGTCCGTCGCGTGCCCTTAGCCGACGTCGGCGCAGCGATGTGACCCAACGGGCACGGGCGCCATCGTGGAGGGCAACCATCTACAGCGGGGCGCCGCGCGTCAACGACGTCGCGGCGGTGGCGACCAAGAGGGCCTACGCGGTCACGTCTTCCTTCAATACGGCCCACATGGCGTTGAGGAACATCAACAGGTCGTGGGAGGTGACGACGCCCACGAGCTCGTGATCGTCATCGACGATGGGCAGACATCCGTACTTGGTCTCGATGAGAACCTCCAGAGCCGACTTCATGGTATCCGTGGGCTTCAGGGTCTTGGGATTCTGGATCATCACATCCTCGACCCGGGCCAACGCGTCGATGAAACCCTTCTCCTTCGCGTCGTCCGCCCCGAGCAGGCTACTGGGCATGGCACGACAGAGGTCCCGGTGCGAGATCAGCCCGACCAGCTTCTTGCCGCTCAGCACGGGAACGTGCCGCAGGTGGTTCTCTGCCATGATGCAGCACGCCGAGCTTAACATCGCGTGCTCCTGAACGCTGTGGACACGGGTGGTCATGATGTCACTGATGAGAGAGTTGCGTCGGTTCCTCATCTCGAACTCCGTACATGGGCGGTGTCGCCCTCGAGATCGGGGGCGAGTCGCGGCGGACACACAGTCGGGGCGGCTGGGCGAGAGTAACCAAGTATGGTTCCCGTGAAAAGCGCGGATTCGCGGCCCGACCTGCCGCAGCTGCGAGCGCGGCGACCCGCCAACGGGGCCCTCAGCACCCCGCGGAGGCCATGTCCCGCTCCACCAGCGCTCCAGCAAGGGAAACAGCTAGCCGAGGACCCCGCTCGGCAGGGCCACCGTGGCCAAGGTCGTGAACTCCCCGCGCACCGCAACCACCTCGCCGACGATGATCAGAGCCGGCGTCGGGATCCCCGCCTCTTCCACGGCGGCCGCCAGGTGAACCAGGTCGGCGATAACGTGCCGCTGCTCGCCGGTGGTGCCCTGGCTGATCACGGCGGCCGGCGTCGAGGGGGATCGCCCGCCCTCGATCAACGCCGCGGTGATGTCATGGATGCGGGTCATCCCCATGTAGATCACCAGGGTGTCCACCGCGGTCGCGATCTTTCGCCACTCGACCGGGTCCGGACGTCCCTTGCCAGGGTGCCCCGTGACGAAGGCCACGGAGCCCGCAGTCCCGCGGTGGGTCACTGGGATGCCCAGCGAGGCCGGTACCGCCACCCCTGCCGTCACACCCGGGATCACCACACACGGGATCCCGGCACGGCTCAGGGCGAGCACCTCTTCCCCCCCGCGGCCGAAGACGAACGGATCCCCACCCTTGAGCCGCACGACGGTCCTGCCGGAGCGGGCGAGCTCGATCAGGCGCTCGTTGATCTCGGCCTGCGTGGGGCTGACACATCCCGCCCGCTTGCCCATGAAGACCATATCCGCGTCTGGATGGACCAGCCGCAGCAGCGCCTGGTGCACCAGGGCGTCGTAAACCACCACCTCCGCGTCGCCGAGGAGGCGAGCGCCACGCAGGGTCATGAGCTCCGGATCACCGGGCCCGGCACCGACCAGATAGACCGTGCCCGGCCGGATGGAATCATTGCGTTGCGAGGACGGGATCGGCATGGGCGTCACGAGCGACTCGCGCTCAGATCTCGGGGTTGGCACTCAACTCGATGGCTTCGCTGATCAGCTGGTGGACACCGCCCACCATCTCCATGTCCATCCCGTAATACGGCAGGACCTTGGTGAACTGAGCCTTGCAGATCGCGCAGATCAACGCCAGGAAGTTCACCCCGTGACTGTCCATGACCTGGCGCAGGGCCTGAGCCCGCGGGAGGGTGCCCTGGACACGAAGCTCAATGAGATCGTCGGTGAGGAGGCCGCCGCCGCCGCCGCAGCAGTACGTCTTCTCGCGGATCGTCTCCTCCGCCATGTCAACGTAGTGGTTGCAGCTGGCACGGATGAGCGCACGCGGGATCTCGAACTGTCCGCCCTCGAAACCGCCCATGCTGCTGGCGCGAGCCACGTTGCACGAGTCGTGGAAAGTCACTACCCGGTGATCATTTTTCGATTTGTCGAGCTTGATCGCGCCGCGCTGGATGAGGTCGTAGGTGAACTCGCAGATATGCTGCGGTACCGGGTAGCGCGGATCGAGGAAGTCCCACGGCCCGACCAGGGTATTCCAGAACGAGTGGCCGACCCGCCACGCGTGCCCGCACTCACCGACGATGATCCGCTTGGCGCCCAACTCCTGGGCCATGTCCTTGATGCGCTGGGCGATCTTGCGCATGGCGTGGAAGTCGCCGATGAACATCCCGAAATTCGCGAACTCGGAGGCGTAGGAGCTGACCGTCCAGCTGATCCCCGCCTGGTGGAAGACCTTGCCGTAACCGACGAGGGAGTCGACGTGGGGGGCACTGAAGAAGTCGGCGGAGGGCGGGATGAGCAGCACCTCGGCGCCCTCCTCGTCCATGGGGTAGCGAACGTCGACGCCGGTATCCTCCTTGACCTCCTCTTCCAGGAACTCAAGGGTGCCTTCCAGGGCCGGCCCCGGGATGCCGAGGTTGTTACCGGTGGTGAAGACCTTGTTGACGATCTCGTTGCAATATTTGTTGCCCTTGCCGATCTCGCCCATGATCCGACGCGCCGCCATGGAAAACTCGGCGGTATCGATGCCATATGGGCAAAAGACCGAGCAGCGCCGACACTGACTGCACTGGTTGTAGTAGGTGTACCACTCGTCCAGCACGTCCTCGGTGAGGTCGGCGGCGCCGACGAGCTTGGGGAAGAGCTTTCCGCCCAGAGTGAAGTAGCGCCGGTACACCTTGCGCAGCAGATCCTGACGCGCCACCGGCATGTTCTTCGGGTCGGCGGTGCCGAGGAAGTAGTGGCACTTGTCGGTGCACGACCCACACTTCACGCAGATATCCATGAAGACCTTGAGTGCCTTGTTGGTCTCCAGGATCTCCCCGAGCTTGTTGATCGCCACTTCCTGCCAGTTGTCGACCAACTCATCCGGATACCCCAGGGGCTTCTGGTGCTCTGGACCGGCCACCTGGGTGTGGTAGTGGGACGTCGCCCCCTCCTGAATCAGGGGAATGCGGATGTGGCCGTCAAGCTCGGGGACTGCGATGTCTGCCACGAGAGACTCCTACGCAGAACTCGTTCTAGAAGGGGGCAACGTGCCGGCGGCTGCGCGGTGTGTCGATCTGGTTCCGGCTTGGACTGAAGAAGATCCCGCCCGCATGCATCAGCTTGCTGAACGGGAAATACACCAGCAACACCAGCACAAGGGTGAAGTGCAACAGGAACCAGGGGTCAGCCGGCGCGGGCGCCGGATGCAGGCGAACGAGGCCCAGGACGAAGGCCTTGGCCTGCACGACGTCGGTGCGGACAACGAACTTCATCAGCAGGCCCGTACCGACGATCGCGATCAACAGCAACAGGGCGAAGTGATCGGAAAACGAGGAGATGTAGCGGGTCCGCTCGTGAAACACCCGGCGTGCCCATAGGTAGACCAGAGCGGGGAGCGCGGCCAAGCCGGCATAGATACCGACCGGCTGTAGGTACATGTACCAGTCCGGCAGCGGATCGAAGAAGTACCGCAGGTGGCGGAAGATGATCAGGGCCAGCGCACCGTGGAAGACGTACGCGCCGATCCAGATCGCCTTGTTGCCCTTGAACAGGCTGGTGAAGAACACGACGTCCATGCCGAGACGCGCCGCGGTGCCCACCCCCGTCTTGGCGCCCGGGGTCCCGACGACCACCAGCGGTTCCGGCGTCTTGGCGTACACCCAGATGCGGTACAGGAAGCCAACGATGAAGACCAGGATGGCCGCGTAGGCCAGGGCTGTGTAAAGAAACGAGAATGGCGACATATTGGCCTCTCAGACCCGACGTGGGGGATCGTCTCCCATCACTCTCCTGGTGGTATTGGTTCGAATCTCACGGCACCCGCGGCACGCTCACCGACCGCCGCGACAGAACCGCGCCGACACCCATCGCCGGCGCAACGTTCGAGGCAGGGCCCGCGCCCGGCCCCAAACGGCGGCGTGCCGCCGTTCCCGCCGTTTCCGGCGGGAACGGCGCAGTGCCTACACGCACCCCGTGGGCTTGGGCAGACCGGCGATCTTGCACGCCTGCTTCGCCGGGCCACCCGGGTATAGCTCGTACAGATACTTGGTGTTGCCCTTCTCCGGACCGAGGCGCTTTCCGAGGGCCTTGGTAAGGATGCGGATCATGGGCGCGATCTTGTATTCCTCGTAGTACTCGCGCAGGAAGTTCACCACCTCCCAGTGGTTATCCGTCATCTCGACGCCTTCCTTCTCCGCGAGGAAGTTGGCGACCTCCATGCTCCAGTCATCGAGGCTCTGCAGGTAACCTTCCTCGTCCACGTCCAGCACCTTACCGTTCACTTCAATCGTCGCCATGTTTCATCTCCTTTGGTTGATTGAATCGTGGGTAGACTACCCAGGACTCCTTTTTAGCCGAATGACGCTGTCTCAGCCCTCCGAATCCCGCGCTTCCTGGGGCAACAAGGCAAGGACCTTCAGCCCGATGACGTATGCAAGACCGACCATGGCCGAAATCCCAACGGCCTGGGCGATCTCGGGCAGGCTCACCGCGTAGTTCGCGAATTGCCCGTCGAGGAACGGGCTGGAGACGATCTCCTTGCCCGGAAGTACATCAAGCGGTAAATCCTGACCCGGAAGCACGATAATATACCGCTCCGCAAGCACGCCGACGACCTGCATCACGGAGGCCACGACGATCCCGCCGATGGTCTGGCCCCACCGGGGGTGGAACAGGATCACTGCCGGGATCACCAGTCCGACAGTCACCAGCCCACCCCAGAAGGCGAGCGGGTACTGGCCGCCGTGTAGGAGGAGGAAACCCTCTGCATGGTAGTACGCGGGCATATAGGAGCGGGTGACGTTCTCGCAGAAGATGAAATAGATGACAACCAGAATGAAGATCCGCAGGTACTTGGCGAGGCCGACGATCAGGGAGTCGTCCAGCGGCCGTTCCGCGTAGCGGAAGGTGGCGAGCAGCAACAGGATGATCAACGCCGTCCCAGAGGAGAGTGCCGCGGCGATGAACGAGGGGCCGAGCAGGGCCGAGTGGAACAGCTCGCGCGCATTGATGAAGCCAAAGATCATGCCGGTACCGGTGTGCACCCCGACTGCCCACACCACTGCGAGGATGCCGATCGGCTTCACCCACTCATCCTTCTCTGCGAACAGGATCCACAGGTAGACCACACCGATCACCATGTACATGGAGTACAGGAAGGTATTGACCGAGAACATGGACCGGGGTTGAAAGTAGATGAAGGGATGGATGACGCGGTCCGGTCGCCCCCAGTCGAGGATGATCGAGGCGAGCGCGGCGATGATCAGCAACACGGCCATGTAGACGGCGATGCGTGAGAATGGCTTGTACTGCTTCTGCCCGAATACCGACGAGATCGCCGACAACACCAGGGATCCCGCACTCAGACCGATGAAGTAGACCGCCATCGCGATCGGCAGGCCCCACGGTACCTGATTGTTCATGCCGGTGATGTGGTGGCCCTGATAGAACATCATCCACGATGCCCACATCCCCCATACGGACAGGACCGCCAGCACGGCGACGAGCAGGAAGAAGCGCGGGGAGCGTCCATCGATGGTGCGGAAATAGGTCGTCACGACTGCCTCACAGTCCCAGGTAGTACACCGCAGGCTTCAGTCCGAGCTCGGGGCGCAGCACCTGTGCGTGGCTGGACGCGACCTTCTCGGCGACGGCGCTGGTGGGGTCCTTGAGGTCGCCGAAGGTCATGGCGCCATGCTCCGCATCGGCGCACGCCTGAACGCATGCCGGCTGGTCGCCGCGGTCGATGCGATGCACGCACAGATGGCACCCATCGGCCACGCCGTGCATGCGTTTCGGGAACTCCGGGTTGTGCCACTCCTCGGTATGGCTGAAGACGAACATCCGTGCCTTGTACGGGCAGGCGATCACGCAGTAGCGGCAGCCGATGCACCGGTGCTTGTCGATCAACGTCACCCCGTCGGCGCGCTTGAAGGTCGCCGCAACGGGGCAGACGTGAGCACAGGGGGCGTGCTCGCAGTGGTTGCACATGAGCGGGATCTGGCGTTCCTGCGCGTTCGGGATCGGGTCCTTGAAGGTGACGACCCGGATCCAGTAATTGTCGATCTTCGGGTCCCCGAAGAACGCGACGTTGTTCTCGGTGCGACACGCGTCGGCGCAGGAGGTGCATCCGTGGGCACACTTGTCGAGATCGATGACGATGCCCCACCGGTTGGCCGAGGTGGCCCCCTGGCCCTCCGGACGAGGCGACGCCTCGAGTTCGATGCGCTGTACCGCGGCACCGACACCGACCGTTCCAGCAGCGGTGGCCACCCCCATCTTCAGGAACGTCCGTCTATCCACGATGGCCTCCCTGAGGTACGTCGCCCGCGTGCTCCGGGTAGAAATGGCAGTTCCAGCACTCGGGCTTCACGCCGGCGAAATCGTGGCACTGGTCGCAGAAATCGCCGCGCGTGGGATGGCAGGTCTGGCAATGCTTCAGGCTCTTCTGTTCGATACGCATGCCCGACCGTACCGTGTCGTCCCGGGTGTGCATGAACATCTTCATGTGGACCTGCCGCATCTCGGCTGTGGGCAAAATGCATTCGGTCCCGCGCACCGCCTTGGGGTCGGGTGCCTCGACTTTCGCACCGAGGTATCCGCCGACCGCATTCACCAAAAACGGGCTGAACAGCACGACGGTAAAGACGACGAGGGAGCCGACGACCCACTTGGTCCGTTGCAAGGCCTCTCTCCGAAAAGTCAGCGAGCCACAGTCACGTTAGAGCCTAAAACATCGCTAGCGGTTCTATCGTCGAGAACCGCTTAACCAGATGCTGTGCCGAGCATCAGATGTCATCCGTAAATCAATCCAACGGCAGCAGTGAAATCCTACCGCTAGCGAATCCCGCACATCCGCCCCTGCTCT
>JASFUG010000103.1:0-9430 GCA_050050395.1 Nitrospirota bacterium | reverse complement strand
CAGCAGGACCGCCTGGTTGAAACCGCGCTCGCGGAGCCGTGCCACACCAAGCGGGACGGGGATCAAGAGATCCGCCCCGTGCGGCCGTGGCCACTCTCCCCACGCCCAGACCGCGAGACGCGAAGCGAGGTCGCGCCGCCGCTGATACTTCAACGCGCCGATCAACTCCCCGACGTGGGCCTCGTAGTAGAAGCCAGAACGATGCCAGACGTAGGGTGGCGGCCGTCTGAGACAGCCCCCACACAACCCCGCGCTATCCGTACCGGCCGCGGCTTCCGCCCCGAAGGGATATCCGCAAAGGCAACAGACCGCGCCGCCGAGCCGCCACCGATCCCGGCCGCACGGCACGCAGATTGGATCCGCGACCCCAGAGCCGAGCCCCCGGCCGCACACCTCACACGTGCGTGGGAAGAGCGAGTCGAGCACCCTCGTCCCCAACCGGCGGTGCAATTCTTTCCCTCCAGTCTTCACAAGGCGCTATGGTACCCTCCGCGCCGGTTTCGTAGGCCAACAAAACACGGAAGGAATTGGCTCATGGGCTTGCTCGATAGCCAGATCGCGTTGATCTTCGGGATCGCCAACGATCGCAGCATCTGTTGGGGCATTGCCCAGGCCTTGGCGGCCGAGGGGGCCGAGCTGGTCTTCACCTACCAGGGTGAGACCATGGAGAAGCGAGTGCGTCCCCTGGCGGACAAGCTCGCCGTCAAGCTGGTCCTGCCGTGCGATGCAACCGACGACGAGCAAGTCGAAGCGGTCTTTCGCGTGGTCGGTGAAACCTACGGCCACCTCGACGTGTTGGTGCATGGCATAGCCCACGCGACCCGCGACGATCTCAAAGGGCGCTTCTCGGACACGAGCCGCGCTGGGTTCGCCTATGCGATGGACGTCTCGGCATACTCGCTGGTCCACTTCTGCCGCCTCGCCCGGCCGCTGATGGAGGGGCGCAACGGGCGCATCGTGACGCTCACCTACTACGGTGCAGAGAAGGTCATCCCGAACTACCACGTGATGGGTGCGGCAAAGGCGGCGCTGGAGGCCAGCGTCCGATACCTGGCCGTCGACCTCGCCACCGACGGGATGCGCATCAACGCGATCTCCGCCGGACCGATCAAGACCCTGGCCGCCGTCGGGATCTCGGACTTCTACAACATCGGCAAGACCAGTATCGAGCGCGCACCCCTCAAGCGGCTGGTGACCCAGGAAGAGGTCGGCAAGGCCGCCGTCTTCCTGCTCGCCGACCTCTCCAGTGCGATCACAGGTGAGGTGATCCACGTCGATGCGGGCTACCACGTGATCGGCATGTAACCGCGGGTTGGCACGACAGTACGACGCCTGGACGGCGCCTGGGCCGCGGCTTGACCAGGCTTGGCCCCATGGCTATAAACCGACTCCCGATCGGGGGTCGTCTAATGGTAGGACTGCAGACTCTGACTCTGCCTGTTGGGGTTCGAATCCCTGCCCCCGAGCCACCCTCCCGTTATCCTCAGGCCCTGCCCGCGCCGAGGTAAGGTCGGTCCCATCGTCTAGCGGTCAGGACGCCGCCCTCTCACGGCGGAAACAGGGGTTCGATTCCCCTTGGGACTACCAAAACCTTATCCAAGGGATCATGCTCTCCGAAGTGACGGCAACGTGGACAGACGGCCGCGATCCGAGAACAGCGACTGGAGGGAGATGTTCATCGTCAGCCAACGGAGCATGGACCGCTTGTGCCGTGGCCACGGAACGCCCCGCGGGCCACACCACTACTGGGCGAGCTGCATAGGGTTGGGCGTGGCGTTGCTGCTCGGCGGCGGCGTGGCAGCGGCCAATGGCTCGCCCCCGGAAGGCACCTGCGTCCAGTGTCACGCAACCATCCCGCAAGACTCCGCCTGGCAGCATAGCTACCAGGACTGGCAAGACTCCCTGCATGCCAACGTGAACGTCGACTGCCACTCATGCCATGGAGGGGACACGCACGCAGCCGACGCCAAACACGCCCACCTCGGGATGGTCCCGGTCGGCGGGCCTGATACGCCGCAGACCCGTCTGATGGCCGCCCGGGTGTGCGGCTCCTGCCACCCGGACAAGTACTGGGGATTCAGCCACAGCCGCCACTACCAGTGCCTGCAGGAGGGCAAGCCCGCCGCCTACTGCCACACCTGCCATACCTCGGTGGGCTCGCGCGTCCTGACACCACAGACGATCGCCGCCACCTGCCGCAAGTGCCACAGCGACGACGCGCCAGGCAACATACCGCAGGTCGCCGAGGACCTCCTGACCCACCTCTACCAGGTCCGTCTCGCCGTCACCTTCCGTGACCCCGCAGCCAAGCGGACCGCCGACGAGTGGCATGCCATCGCCGAGGCGGCGACCGCCGCGATGAACGCCTGGCATGAGTTCGATCTGCCGGCCGTCGACCGCGCCCTGGCACGGGGCACGGCGATGCTCGACCAGTAGACGCGGGGAGTAGCGGCACGCAGTCCAGCCCGAGCCGGGAGCGGCTCTCCCTCACCCGCGGTGGGGCGAGCGAAGGGGTGGACCTCCGATCCGGATTCCCCCCCCCTCACCCCGCTCTCACCGTGAGGGCACGGCGTGCCGTGCCCCTACCAGGCAGCGGCACCCGCGCGCAGGATCACCCCACACCTCACAGACCATCCGCGAAAATAAGGCACAGCGCTCTTGCCGGTGGGCATGGCGCCCATTTGTAGGGCCGGTTTCAACCGGCCGAGGCCGTGCTCTCGAGAGGTTTTCGGCGTCCGGCGGGCTTGAAGCCCGCCCTGATATGGAGGGGGACGCCACGCGCCCCCCTCGCCGCCCGGCACATGTCCGGGCGGCCTCACCCCCCGTGGATGGAGGGCTCCTCGCCCTCCATCAGACCGTATGGAGCGTCCCGCTCCATACGGTCTACGGACGGTGTTCTCTCGGACGCCAACCGCCATTTCCGCGAATGCTCACAGGTCCAGGGCCATCTCCACCATCACGCGGTGGCTGGTGTCATCCTCGCCGCTCACCCCGTCCACGTCGCTCCGGCTCTCGAAGTCGTAGCGCACGGCGTATTGCGCCACACCCTGGGTGAAGAGCCGCGCGTCAGCACCAACGCGAAGGTCCTTCTCTTCCCCGCCGCCCTTAACCTTGTTGGACACCCAGTCCGCGTCGAAGCCCAGCTCCCAGCCGTCCACCGAAAACCAATCGACCCGCACGCTGACCGCCTCCGCCTCGCCACCGAAGGGGTGCCCCAGGATCTTGCCCCGATACGTGTAGCCCGACTTGTAGGTACCGTGCCGGTACCAGAACGGGCGCGTGTCTTGCGTGTTGGTGAGGTACTCGACACGCAGGTCGACGGGCACGCCGGGCACCATCTCCGGCAGATAGATCCCCACCACGTGGCCCAAGGCCGAGAAGAACGGGATTGTGCTCAGCAGGTCCGCCTGGTCCTCGCCACCGAACTCCCAGTAGAGCTGCGCCGGCCGTGGCCACGCAATGCGCCACGACAGATCGATGGCGGCGATGGAGTTCTCCGTGTCCGCAGTACCGCTCTCGGCATTGGCTCCGGTGAGGATGTCCCACGGCCCCTCGTCGAAGAGGTCGGGACGACCGTGCCCGCCGAACTGGATCACCCGCGCCAGGCCCACCTCCCAGTTCGGGGTCGGTTTGAAATCGAAACGCAGCCCGGTGAGCTGGGCACGCGGCACCTTGCGGGCATGCTCCAGCTCGGTCCAGAACCACTCCACCTGGAGGGGACCGAGGTACCGCAGGAACCAGGGCAGCAGGACCGGCTCCGGGTTGGAGAGCTTGACCAGATCCAACGGCTCGGCGTTATCAGTGAGCAACAGGGAGCCACGCCGGCCAGGCCCCCACCAGATGTGATCGCGCCCCGCCTCCAGCTCCAGGTTCCACAGGACCAGTTTCAGGTAGGACTCGCGCAGCTCGATCTTCGCGTCCGGATCGTCGACCGCCGGCAACCTGGCGTTGAGTCCGTGCTGCCGTAACGGGACCGAATCCCCCGACCCCCAGCGCACCTCGGGACGGATCGCGGCAATCAGGTGAGTGCCGAGTCGCCCATGGGCCTGCCAGTCGAGCCGCACGTCGAAACCGTCGGTGAGGGTGTCGCCGTGCTGGAGGGTCGCCTCGGGCTCGCCGGAAGAGGCGAAGATGCGCATCGCGACCCGCTCCGCCGGCTTGGCGTAGCTCTTCCCCCACGCGCCGTGCCGCGTCTCAAGCTCCGCAGAGAACTCCTCGCGCAGCCGGAGTAGCTGGGCCTCCGTGGCGGTCTGCAAAGGCTTGCGCGACCGCCCGCCCTCCTCGATCAGCCGCGCGAACTCCGCACGGGTCCAGGGGCGCTGCCCCTGAAACGCCGTCTCGATCACTCCCAGCGCGTTGAGCCGATCCATCGTGCGGTACGCCCAGTGGTCCAGCGGCACCTCGGGCGATGCGGTGCACCAGCCACCGACCGGCGCCGCCAGGAGTGACACCGCGATCAGCACGGCGACCCAGAACCCTCGCTGACCCGCAGAAAACATCGATCAACCTCCTCCATGCTCCCATCGACCGCGCGAAGCGACGGAGGTTGGCAGCTTTCCGTGGCGGTGAAAACCCGGGTTTCATCCCCGCGCCCCGACCGCTCGATCCCACAGCCCTTCGGCGCGGGAAGACCGAGCTGCGGCACCGGCTGCTCGGCCCGCTCCTGCGTTAGCGCACCAAAATCACGCCGCACAGGATGGACCGTGCATCATCCTGTCCGGCCGTCACGGGATACCGTTTTCACGCAGCTCAAGGGCGTCACGATCACCGTGGGCGGGAAGCCGTTTGCCCACCGTCTCTACCCCTTCCGTCTGGCCTACAGCGGCTGGTGTGATGTGCTGGTGGTGCGGGGCGGGGAGAGCTTCACAGCCCTGGCTGCGGGGTTGCAGCGGGCGCTGACCCGGCTGGGAGGGGTGCCTATGGAGCACCGGACCGACCGCCTGTCGGCCGCGTTCAAGAACCTCACCGCCGAAGAGCAGGAGGATCTCACGGCCCGGTATGCCGCGCTGTGTGCCCATTACGGGATGGCGGCGAGCCGCAACCACCCGGGCCGTGGCCATGAGAACGGCAGCATCGAGTCACCCCATGGCCACCTGAAGCGACGTCTGACCCAGGCCCTGCTCCTCCGCGGCTCCCACGACTTCGACACGGTGGCCGACTACCAGCTCTTCCTCGATCAGATCACCGCGACCATCCGTCGCCGCAACCACACCCGGATCAAGGCCGAACGACCCCACCTCCGGCCGCTCCCCTCCACCCCGGCGGTCGACTACACGGAGCTGATGGTGCGGGTGAGCACCTCGTCCACCCTCCAGGTCCGCCGGGTGACCTACACGGTGCCGGCCCGCCTGATCGGCGAGCGGCTCAACGTCCACCTGTTCGACGACCGGCTGGAACTCTACCACGGCACCACGGCCGTCCTCACCCTGAAGCGGGTCTACCCCGCCTCCCAGCAGCGCCGCGCACGGTGCATCGACTACCGCCACATCATCACATGGCTGGCGCGCAAGCCCATGGCCCTCCAGGGGCTCCAGTTCCGTGACGACCTGTGGCCGAGTGAGGACGACCGCGACCTCGGGCACCAGCTCGCCCGCCACCACACCCCCCGTCACGCCTGCAAGCTCATGGTGGGGGCGTTGAAGCTGGCCGCCGATCACGACTGTGAGCAGGCCCTGGCCACCTACTGGCAGACTGCTCTGGAGCAGGGCACCTCCCTCACCTTGGCGGACCTCCAGGCGCGGTTCGCCCCGCGTGCGGTCCCCGTGACTCCCGCCTGCGTTCCCCAGCACGACCTGGCCGGGTACGACGCCTTATTGGGGAGGAGCCGAACCTATGGCTGACGTCGCCACCCTACCGGTGCTGCTGCGGCAGCTTCGTCTCCCCACCATGGCCCGCCAGTGGGAGGCGTTGGCGGTCCAGGCCCAGGAGGCGCATTCGACCCTGGGCGAGTACCTCGCCGCTTTGTGTGAAGCCGAGCTGATCGAACGGGAGCGCCGGCGGCTGGCGCGTCATCTCAAAGAGTCGCGGCTGCCGCCCGCCAAGACCCTCCACCACCTCGACTTCGACGCCACCCCCGCGCTGCCGCGCCAACAGGTCGTGGCCCTGGCCTCCGACGGCGGCTCTCGTCGAACGGGCCGAGAATCTCCTCCTCTTTGGCCCCTCGGGGGTCGGCAAGACCCATGTCGCCTGTGCCATCGGCCACGGCCTGGTTGCCCAGGGCCTCCGGGTCCGCTTCACCTCCGCCACCCTCCTCGTCCAGGCGCTCCAAGTCGCCAAGCAGGCCCTCCAACTCGCCGACGCCCTGGCCAAGCTCGACAAGTACCAGCTGCTCATCCTCGACGACATCGGCTACGTCCAGCGCTCCGAGATGGAGACCGCGGTCCTCTTCGAGCTCATCGCCCACCGTTACGAGAGCGGCAGCCTGCTCATCACCTCCAACCACCCCTTCAGCGACTGGGACCGCATCTTCCCCGACACCATGATGACCGTCGCCGCCATCGACCGCCTCATCCACCACGCCCAGATCCTCTCCATCGGCGGCGAGAGCTACCGCAAGGGCCAGTCCCTGGCCTCACGGACAACGCCTCCGGGGTCCTCCTCATCCCGACCGGCCAAAGTAGTTGTCGCGGACCGGACAAAGTAATTGACGTTCAACACTCGTAGTCGGCAACTCCCTCGCCAACGACTTCGTATGCATCCTCGCGGTCCGTCCCGCGACCGGAGGGACGACCTTCTCCGCGGCGTGGAGACCCAGCCTCAAGTGCTGGGGTGAGACCTCAAAACGGTGCGACCCAAGCTCCCTTTCCCGCTCATGAGGGAGGGACGGGCGCAACGGGGCCGGACCCGCAACTTCCGCACTCTACTTCGCCTGAGCGCGCGAGTGACCGCCGGGCGTGCCCGCGGCCGAGCGCTCAATACGCGCCGCGGCCGATCAAGACCGCGGGGATCGTCATCGCGAGAATCTTGAAATCGAGCGCCAGCGACCAGCGGTCGATGTATTCGAGGTCCATGCGGATACGCTCCAGGAAGGACGTCTCGCATCGACCGCTGACCTGCCATAAGCCGGTGACTCCGGGTTTGACGGAAAGGCGCCGGAGTTGCCAGTCCTCGAACTTCTCCAGCACACACTTCAACTCCGGCCGCGGGCCCACGATGCTCATTTCCCCCCGCAGAATATTCAGGAGTTGGGGCAGCTCATCTAGGCTCGTTTTCCGCAGGAACGCGCCAACCCGAGTTACCCGGGGATCCTTCGCCAGCTTGAACACCGGGCCGTCCTGATCATTCTGTTCACTCGCAAGGCTCTCCCGAGTCTCGTCCGCCCCGTCCACCATCGTGCGAAACTTATAGATCGTGAACTCTCGTCCATTCAGCCCGCACCGCTTCTGGCGGAAGAGGATCGGACCGGGCGACGAGAGCCGCACTGCCACGGCGATCGCCACGAGTAATGAGCTGAGCACCACCGACAGAACAGCCGCCAGGGCGAAATCAAACAGCCCCTTCATCGCCAGGCCGATGGAATTCTCGGGCGCAGAGCTGAAGCTTAGCAGCGGGATCGAGTCCAGACGCTCCACTGTCATCCGGGTCTCCTCCGGCGCGAAGAAGTCCAGCATGAGCCGCGCCTGCACGCCCATCATCCGGCAGACGTTCAACGAGGTCTCCACGGTGTCCATCTCGATCTCGGGCACAGCGAAGATCACCTCGTCCACCACCTCGCGGCGAAGAATGGTCAACAGGTCATCCGGCGTCCCGAGCACAGGGTGACCGTGAACGACCTCACCGACCAAATCGGTGTCAGTAGCGCCCTTCGCAAAGAGTCCCGCCACCTGCATGCCCCAGTCGGGGTGAGTCTCCAGTACCTGAACCAAGCGGCCCGCGCGACGCGCGGTTCCGACGATCAGGAGCCGCTTGCTGTTGCGTCCCTTGCTTCGAACGATCCGCAAGACTTCGTACACCCCCAGGCGAACGACGCCGGCGAGGACAACGTTGATCACGTAGAAGGCAAGCAGCACGCTGCGCGGGACGTCGACGAGCTGCGTCACGTAGAGGAACGCCGCGAGCAGTCCAACCCCCACCGTCACTGAACGGAAGACCACACTGATCTGTTGCCAGCGCGACTTCGTGCGCATCAGCGCGTCGTTGCCACAGATGCGCAGCGCGAGTGCCCAGATCGGACCGATCAGGACAAGAAGCCCAAGTTGCTGCCGCAGGGCGAGCGACGGTCCTTCATGCGCGAAAAGGCCTTCCGAGACTGGGAAAGCCAAGAGCAGCGCGAACGCGGAGATCAGCAGGTCATAGCCCAGACGCACCCGATCGACGTACCGGACCGGTGACGAACTCATGGAACTCCTCCTCTACGAGGATCCTGCTAGGCGGGAGATAACAGGCTGGAACTAGTGGCGGGGACCCGCAGTGTACCGAGCCCCCCTTGTCGGTCAATCCCCGATAGTGATTGACCCGTATCACTCATCTAGCTATCCATCCGCCAGCGACCTCTCACGCTTCCGGATCGCCGACAACAGGGGTCACCCTCGCTCCGCCATTCACGCCACCGCCTACGCGATCTCGCGGTACGTCGCGTTCATCCCTTCCATCAACAACGATGAACTAACCGTGACCCGGAACACCACGGGACCCGGACCGTCGCTCACTTCCGCCTCGGCCCAGTGAGACTATGTCCTCGGCCAATCGCGTCTCATTCGGCGTGTGAGCCTCTGTGGCCGCCGCCCAGTCTATGATTCAAGGATCCCGTCGATGACCGGCGATACTTTAAACATTTCGCTGGCCACGATCCTACCCCGCTGCTCCCTGCTCTTTCGGCTACTTTGTCGAGCTTCGAACACCAGGGGCTCGAGTGCGTCCGTCAACACTTCAGGCTCCCAATTGTCTGCCACAACGCCAAGATGGGCCTCCTCTACGATTCGTGCGACCTCGCCCTCCTTCTTGCAGATCGCGAACACGTAGCAACCACTCTCGACAATATTGGGCAGCTTTGAAGGGAACGCTGCATCCTCCGCCTCTAATATATGCGGAATAATCTGGATATCTGATCGCGAATATAACTCCTTCAGATTCGCTTCAGGAACTAAGTCGTGAAGCTTGATAATTCCGTTTCCTTGTGTATCTTGCTTCAATTTATCAAAGATTGGACCGCGCGAGAAGATATGGAAGCACACATCTTCTAGACGCCTTCCTGCAAACTCGAAGAACCTACGAAGCCCCTCTGGACATTGCTTTCTACCTAGCGCCCCCGAATACACTACATGACACTTTCCAGCCTGAAAAAGATCAGCCAGGTCATCCGTTGTCTCAGCAACGCTGGAGATCGTTTCAAACGGGTAACATACCTTTGCTGGAATATTAGCGATCTCGTACTCTGACATCGCTCTTTGCAGCATTGACTTGGATAGAAAGATTAGCCGGTCACATTTGG
>JASFUG010000102.1:0-9445 GCA_050050395.1 Nitrospirota bacterium | reverse complement strand
CCGGCAAGGTGGTCGTTCCCAGCGCACCCACCCCGGCCCTCCCCCGAGGAGGGAGGGTGGCGGGTTGCACGGCGGGGCGACCTCTTCGGCGTCGCCTCGGGAAACAATACGCCCACCTGGGTGCCGTGTGTCAGCTCGTCGTCGGTGAACAGGCGGATGCGACCGTACGCGCCGTCGTAGCCGGCGGAGCGGGTGACCTGACCGGCGCGCAGGCGGGTGATCGCCTCGGCGAGGAACTGGGAGCCGGCGGTGCGGATCTCCTCCAGCGGCGTCGACTCCAAGATCTCCAGCTCCGGTCCGAGGCGCGCCAGGAGCCCCTCGTAGGCGTGCGCCACCCGCTTGCTGCCGCTCGCCACCCCTTCGATCTCGGCGACGATCTCCGGCAGGGAGACCAGGGAGCGGAACGGATCGCAGCGCTCCCGCCGTGCCCCCTCCGGTCGGTCGGCGAGGGCGGCCACCCGGTGCAGGACTCCGACCGTGACCTCCTTGCCGCACGTGGGGCAGCGGCCGCCCGCGGCGGCTGTCTCTTCGGGGGTGAGGCGCACGCCGCAGCTCCGGTGGCCGTCCAGGTGGTATTTGCCCTCCTCCGGATAGAACTCGATGGTGCCGGCGAAGCCGTTGCCGGTCACCATCGCCTGGAGCATGTCGTGGTAGTCGATCGCGGTGGCGAAGCAGCACGCCTCGCGGGCGAGGCGGCTGGGGGAGTGGGCGTCGGAATTGGAGACCAGGCGCAGGCGATCGAGGCCGGAGACGCGCCAGTTCATCGGCGGGTCGGAGGACAGGCCGGTCTCGATGGCGAAGATGTGGTGGGCGAGGTCGCCATAGCACTCGTCGATCGAGTCGAACCCGGAGCGCGATCCGAGGGCTGAGAACCACGGCGTCCAGACGTGGGCCGGGATGAGGTAGCTGGCGTCGCTCGATTCCAGGACGATCTCCAGCAGGTCGCGGGAGTCGAGGCCGAGAATCGGCCGGCCGTCGGCGTTGAGATTGCCGATCCGTGCGAGGCGAGCCGCCAGCCGCTCGGCCGCGTCCAGGTGCGGTACGCACACCACGTGATGGACCTTACGGGTCCGGTCGCCCTTCTTGTAGATGGTCGATATCTCCACCGTGAGCTGGAAGCGCACCGTACGCCGGCAGGTCGCCGGCAGGCGCGCGGCCACCTCGCGCGCCAGCTCCGGCCGTAGGAGGTAGAGCCCGGGTGCCGCGGGAATCAGCTTGTCGCGCAGCTCCTGGCGCCAGGCCGGGTGGGTGAAGTCCCCAGTGCCGACCACCGACAACCCCTTCTTCGCCCCCCACAGGGCGAGATGCTCCAGGTCGCACTCCTTACTGGTGGCGCGCGAGTGCCTGGAGTGGATGTGCAGGTCGGCGTAGAAGGCCACGGCGTCTCCGACCGCTTTTTGCGCCGCGATCAACGGCGTGTCAACCGGCCGCGTGCGTTGCCGGATCGCGGCGGCTTGATTTCCCTCTAAGGAAGGCAGGAGAGGGGCAGGAAGGCAGGAAGTTCCCGCCGACCGGCACCGCTGATTCGGTCGTATCCAGACTTCCCGAGCCTCGCCATCTAGGAGGTCTTGGAGGAAGCTCTTCTCGTAGGGTGCGCCGAGCTAGGCGAGGCGCACCACTTCCCATACCAAGGCGCGGTGTCCCTGTGGCGCGCCGCGGGATGCTTGGCGCACCCTACGGCTCTTTCCATGGATGAACGACTCCGCTGCGCGTCCTGGCATCCGGGTCGTCATTCGTCCCCGAGGTGGTGCGCCTGGTCGTATTTCTCCAGGCACCGGGCGTCGCAGAAGTAGCGGCGCTGGCCGGAGAACAGTGCCGTCGCGGCCTTGGCCTTCGGTGAATAGGTGCCGCAGGTGGCGCATTCCACCAGCTCCTCCGTCTGGTCGGCGCCGGGCGCCGTAGGCAGGGTCAGGAGCCGCCATACCTGGCGAGCCGCCCAGAGAGCGAGCAGGACGAGGAGGAAACGGACCAGCAAGGCGATCACGCCGGCTCTTCATCGGCGCCGCGGTAGCGGACGACGGTGACCTCATGGAAGCCGTTGGTACGCAGAGCCTCCAGGGCGGGCGCGGGTAGCTCGGAGTCCTCGAGGCGCCGCAGATCGGCGCCACCGAGCTCGACCCGTGCCAGGTCGCCGTGGTGGCGCACCCGCACCTGGCGCAGGCCGAGATGATGGAGGGCCGTCTCCGCGGCCTCTACCTGGTGCAGGCGTCCCAGGGTGACCGGGGTGCCGTGAGGAATGCGCGAGGCGAGACAGGCATTGGCCGGCTCGTCCGCGGTGGGCAAGCCGCGGCTGGTCGCGGCCGCGCGGATTCGCGGCTTATTCCAGCCGGCGATCTGCAGGGGCGACACGACCCCGGCCTCATCCCGGGCGACCAAACCCGGACGGTCGTCCTGCAGGTCGTCCATCTGGTTGCCGTCGGCGACGAAGGGAATCTCAAGGTCCGCGGCCAGCCGGCGCAGGGCGCCATACATGTGGCGCCGGCAGTGGTAACAGCGGCGTTCACCGTTGGCGACGTAGTCGGGATCATCGAGGAGTGGCTCCGACAAGAGGAAGAGGCGTGTCCCGACGTGCTGTGCCACCTGGTAGGCCCGCAGGACCTCGGCGCTGCTGACCCCCTCCGAGACCACGATCGCCGCCACCACGTCGGCCTTGCCGAGGGTCTCCACCGCTACCGCCAGCAGGAGGCTGGAGTCGACCCCCCCGGACAGGCCGACCAGCAGCGGAGCATGGTCTCTGAGGAGGGCCTGCAGCGATTCCATCGGACGGATTCCTCACCGAGTTGCCGGGCGCGCCAGGGGACTGATCCGGACAGTGCCAAACCGTCACGCGATGGACAAGCGCGCGGCGCGTCCTGTCACGGGTCGCATGATGGGGAAGGCGAACGAGCCGACCGCCGGCGTAACGGATCCCGGCGTCCTACAGCACGGTAAACGGGTCCGGGTTTTCCGTCAGGAGTTGCTGGGCCTCGGCGACGTCCTTTTCGATCTGTGCCACCAGGGCCTCGGCCGAGGAGAATTTCTGCTCCGGACGCAACCGCTTGATGAAGAAGACCTCGATGGTCTCGTCGTAGATGTCCGCATGGAAGTTGAAGATATGTGGCTCGATGGTCACCTCGCGGCGCTCGAACGTCGGGTTCACGCCGACGTTGAGCACCCCGTCGAAGAACTTGCCACGCCAGCGCACGCGGATCGCGTACACCCCCCGGGCCGGCAGGAGCTCGTCGGTGGAGCGGATGTTGGCCGTGGGGAAGCCGAGCTTGCGACCGCGGTGGTCGCCGTGGATCACGCGGCCAGCGATCGAGTAGGGTCGGCCGAGGCAGCGGTTCGCCTCCCGTAGGTGGCCCTCGGTAATCAGCCGCCGTACCCGTGTGGAGCTGACGATCTCGCCATCCACATAGATCGGCTCCACCACCTCCAGATCGAAGCTGTACTCCAGCCCGAGCTCACGCAGGTGGTCGATGGTACCCTCACGGTCGCGGCCGAAGCTGTAGTCGTAGCCGACGATGACCAGGCGTGCGCCGAGGCCGCGCACCAGATAGTCACGCACGAACTCGCTCGGCGCCTGGCTGGCGAATTCGGCTGCAAACGGCTGGCACACGACCATGTCGATGCCGTGGGCCTCGATCAGGGCGATCTTCTGTTCGCAGGTCACCATGATCGGCGGGCAGCGCTCGGGTGCCAGAACCTTCAAGGGATGGGGGTCGAAGGTGAAGACGATCGCCGTGCCGCCGTGCTCCGTCGCCCGGGTGCGCAGTCGCCGGAAGATCTCCTGGTGGCCGACGTGGACCCCGTCGTAGTTGCCGAGGGTGACCACCGGATACGGCAGGCCTACGGGGACCTGGGTGAGATCGCGGACTACTTGCATCGGCTATCCCGAGGCCGCCTTTTTCGCAAGGGCTCGCGGCAAGACCTTGCGAAGGGTATTAGCCCCCCGTCGATGCGAGCGGTTGCGCGGCTGCAGCGGATCCATGGTGGGAGGTGCGGGCTAACGCGGCGCGATGCGCCCGGTGTCGCCGAAGATGGACCGGGGCGGCGCGCCGCCGGTCTGGGCCGCGAGGGCGCGGAATGCCTCGACCAGGGAGTCCTGGTCCTGAATCCCTTCGATGGCGCGCAGGACCTTACCACGGTAGAACATCAACAGTGTGGGGACGTTCACCACCCCGTACCGCTGGGGGATGGTCTGATTGTCGTCGATATCCATCCGTGCCAGCCGTACCCCTTCGCCGAATACGGCGTGTGCCGCTTTCAGAACGGGTTCGTATCGCACGCACGGACTACACCAGCTGGCGGTGAATTGCACAACGACCGGCTCGGTCGAGGCGAGGACATCGTGGTCAAAGTTGTGATCGGACACCGTGAACTCTATCTTCATCATTACGTTCCTGCATCTTGCCCCATCCCCAGGGACAAGAGCACCCGTCCGGCACCCGGGGTTCCACCCCGACCGGCGCGGTGAAGTATCTCCATGTCCCTAAAGCGTTTTTTGCTCCCCGCACTGCTCCTCTTGGGGGCGTGTGCGAGCCCCGAGGATCCCTCCATCGCGCTCCCTTCGTGGCGGGAGCTATTGCCTCAGGTGGCACGCGACGCGGCCGACCGGGAGTTCGAGCAAGGGCTGGCCGCGTATCGCCAGGATCACTGGTCGCAGGCGCTGGAGGCATTTGACGCGGCGCGTGCCGCCGGTGGCAGCGGTTTCGCCCTCGACTACTACACGGGCCGCGCCCATCTGCAGCTCCACCACTATCGTGAGGCGATCCGCGCACTGGAGCGGGCCGCCGCCGAACGGCCCGAGGACGTGGCTACCCAGCACGCGTTGTGGCAGGCGTATCGCGGGGCGCGTCAGCCGGCCAAGGCGCTGGCGGCGTTCAAACGGGTCGTGCGTCTCGATCCCAAACAGCTCGCGGCACTGCATCCCAAGCAGGCGGAGAACCAGCGTCGCGAGCGGGAGATCGCCAGCATCGGTCCACCGACCAAGGAGATCGTCTTTCCCGAGGACAGTGAGGACAATCTGCTTGTCGAGCCACCCGGGGCTCCGGTCGGCGACCCAAGCGTTCCTGCGCCGCTCCCCCGGAGCCGCCCGGGGCGCCCGGCGGTGCTCAGCCAGACTTACGGCGGTGCGTCGCCACCGGCTGCCGTGGTGGATCTCGATCCACCGCCGGTTGTGGAGCCTGGGACCCCCCCCGATGACGCCGCCGTGACCTGGATGGCGCGCGGCACGGCCCTGGCGCGCAGCGGTCGCTTCGAGGAGGCGATCGCGGCCTACCGCGAGGCCGAGACGCGTGACCCCACGGATCCGGAGGTCTACAACAATCTCGGCAACGCCTACTTCGCCCTGTTCAAGGTTGACGAGGCCCGCGCCCTCTATCGCCGCACCCTGGAGCTCGACCCGGACCACGTGTGGGGGATGAACAACCTGGGCTATACCTACTTCGCGACCCAGGAGTACGACCAGGCGGTGCAGTGGTTTCAACGCGCCCTGGCCCGGGAGCCGGACCACCTGTTCGCGCGCATGAACCTCGGGGTCACCTTCCACGCCATGGGGGCGTACGACGCCGCGATCCGGGAGTTCCAGAGCCTCCTCGAGGACCACCCGGAGGCTGCCAAGGCGTACTACAACCTTGGCCTGAGCTACACGCTCAAGGCCGACTACGGCCACGCCCGCGACGCCTTCGAGACCTACCTGCGCCTCGCCCCGGACGCGGTGGAACGCAGCTACATCGAGCAGATCCTGGACGGATTTGACGGGTGACGAGCGGGAGCCGGCGCCTGCCTGCTTCTGTCGTGCCCCCGGACCTCCGTCACGGGGCGGGCAGGACCTGGGCCCCCGGTCCGGCGCGGTAAGCGAAGGAGAGGCTGCCCGCTCCGTCGAACGCGGTACCTTCCACCACCAGCGTGAGCTCGTGGTCACCACCTTGTTGGGGAATCGCCGCCCCGGCGGTCTGCACCGTGGTGAACTCCCGCGTCACCCGGTCGAAGAGGGCTTCGACCTCGCTGGCCTTGGGATTGACCAGCAGCTGGCCGCCCCCGGCGTCGCTCAGGGCCTGGAGATTGTCGAGATCCGCGGGGGCAAACTTCGAGCCCATGGCGAGGACGTGGACGGTCAGGGAGGGGTGGGCCGTGATCGCAGCGATGGCGTCGGCGAGACTCGTCGCCGGCCAGCCGAAGCGCTCGTAGTTGCCGCCGGTATCGGTTGAGCCGACCGTGGGCGGTACCGCCTGCTCGTTGTCGAAGTCGCTCAGATTGTCCGCCCCGTCGGACAGGACCACCATGACATGGTGGTCGCGCAGGCCGTTGGCCGTGCCTAGCTGATAGGCGGCGAGCATCTCCTCGGCGGCCTGCTCGACGGCCGCGTAGAGCTTGGTTGCGGCGTCCAGCGGCGGCTCGGGGATCGACGTGATATCGCTCGACGCCCAGAGGCCGCGGCGGTGAAAGAGCACGTCGTTGAACCACGTGACGTCCCACGAAAAGATCCCGGGGCGGGTGGTCCACGCATCGACGCCCGCGTCGACGCTGCGCCGCGCCGCCTCCTTCATCGGCGTGAAGGCCGGCGGGTCGTGTTGCAACATGGAGCCGCTGGCGTCCAGCACCAGGTAGTAATGCAGGCTGGCCGAGAGCTCCCGGGCGCTCTCGCGCAAGATCGACTCGTTGTCCACCGCGGCACCGTCCACCTCGATGGTGATCTGCACCTCATCGGGGGTCACCGGCAGCCCGTCGTCACGACGGGCGCTGAACTGGCTGACGACGACGGTCCGGCCGCGCACGGCGTCGTATTCCACCGTCGGATCGCCGGTCAGCTCGACGGTGATCGGCGTCGGGTCGGAACCGCCACCACCGCCGCCACACCCGGCGGTGATGAGCAGGACGGAGATCAAGGGCAATACCACGAGGGCTGGGACGGGTCTGGCGAACATGGTGGCTCCGAGGACCGGCGAGGCCGGGGGAAGGGGATCGGGCGAGGCGGGATGGGGTGGACGCGGACGGGCGTCCGGGGGGGGAGCGCCGCCCGGAGATCCGGGCGGCGCTCGGGTCGAGCATACCGTCTCATGCCCGGGCCGTGCCATCGCGGCGAACCGGCCGCCGGACTTGGCTACTCGCTGTTGACCAGGAGCAGCTCGACGCGGCGGTTCTCCGCCCGGCCCTCCGCGGTCTTGTTGGTGGCCACCGGCTTGGTGTCGCCGAACCCCTCGGAGCTGAGCCGCTCCGACTCGACGCCGCCGACGTCGTGCAAGAACTTCGCCACCTTGAAGGCGCGGTCCTGGGATAGCTGGAGGTTGAACTCCGGCTCGCCCGTGGCGTCGGTGTGGCCGGTCACCTCGATCTTGCAGCCGGGGAAGGTCTCGATCGCCCGCTGGATCTTGTTCATCAGGGCGAAGTTCTCCGCCTCGATCACACTCTTGCCCGTCGGGAAGTGGAAG
Source organism: Nitrospirota bacterium (assembly GCA_050050395.1). Lineage (GTDB taxonomy): Bacteria > CG2-30-53-67 > CG2-30-53-67 > CG2-30-70-394 > CG2-30-70-394 > DASWHD01. Next base: position 2,033 of record JASFUG010000102.1, on the reverse strand, counting down.
CCGTGCACCACGATCAACACGTTGCCGCCCTGACGGTAGACCGTGGCCTCGGCAGGATCGAACAGCGCCTGGACCTGGTCGAATTGCTGCTGGTACTCGCGCTGGCGGCGCTGGGTGTCGGTCAGCCGTTCACTGGCGGCGGCGAGCTCCTGCTGGTGCCGGGCCGCCAGGGCCTGGAGCTCGGCGGCGTGCGCCGCCTTCAGGGCGGCGATCTGCTCGTCACGCTCGGCCAAGGTCTGCGCGGTCTGCCGCTGTTGTGCGGCGAGCGCGGCGATCGCCCCCTGCATGTCGATCACCACCGCGCGGTTCTCGCGGTTGAATGGAAGGCTCTCGCCCAGGGGCACGGCGATCTCGCTGAGCTGGTCCTGGTACCAGAGGACCTTGTCCTCTTCCGAGAAGTCGCGGCGTTCGAAGTCCTTGATCACCTCGGCGATCTCCGCGGCGCGCTCGGCGTGCCAGATCGCCGCCGCCGCCTCGGCGTTGGCCTCCCCTTGCCGGGTGCGGTCCGCCTCCAGGATGGACAGGGCGAGGGCCATCTTCTCCTCGGCCAGCTTGAAGGTCTTGGGTGCGTACCTGGCGGCGTCGCGCTCCTTCACCCGCTTCAGGGTCGCCTGGGCCGCCTGCACCGAGCCCTTCTTGATCGATTGCAGCTCGAGGTCGGCGTAATCGCGGATCAGGGCCGCACGCCGCTCCTTGGCAGGCTCCAGGCGGCCGAGCTCCACCAGGTGGACGGCGTCGTGCAGCCGCGTCTCCAGCGACGCATATTCCTGCGGGAAGAGGGTCGGTGCCGCGGCGACGCGCGCGCGATCGCGGACCGCCAGGACCTCGCGCATCAGTTTGCGGCTAGTGTCCGCGTTCCCCTCGGCCGTGCGGAGGGTCTTCTCCGCCGCCGCGGCGGTCGCCTTCGCCTCGTCCGTGCGGTGGCGCTGGGCGGTGGTCACTGCCTGCTCGAAGGTCGACCTCGCCGCGGCGAAGCCGGCCGGCGCGAGTAGGTCCACCCCGTTGTGCTCCGCCGCGACCAGGGCCTGGGCGAGCTGGGCGAGCTCGGACGTCTCCTCTAACGCCTGATCCCGGCTTAGCCGCGGCGGGGCCGTGGCGCACCCGGCGGCGACGGCCACGACGAGGACCAGGGTCACGATGTCTCGGAAGTGCTTCATGATTCCACCTCCTTCTTTGCGGGGGCGGGAATTCGCACCCCGTCCCGGTTTGGGGGCGCGGACAGTACGCGCATTCACACCCCGGTCAAGCACATTTCTTCACAACGCGTGACCGCGTAAGAAGAGCGACAACACGTTGTTATTACGAGTGTCTCTCGAGCTCGGAACGCCATGCGGCGGCGAGGGCCGGGACGGCAAGGAGTCGCCGCACGGCACCGGGGTCGCGGCGCCGATCGCGGTGGATGCGGTTGGCCTCGGCGATGGAGATCGCGGCGGCATCGGCGGTTGCCAACGAAAAGATGTCGCCTGCCGCCACGTCGCCTTCTTCCACCACCCGCAGGTAGAAGCCGGTGCGACCGCTGTCCTGCACCTCCTTCACGAACCCCTTGCGACCGCGCATGGCGCCGAGGGTGGCGCAGGGTTGCCGCGGCTGGCTCACCTCGACCAGGGCGGTGCCGACGCGGAAACGGTCGCCGACGTGGACGTTTTCCTCGTTGAGGCCGATGGTGGTGAAGTTCTCACCGAAGGCGGCCGGGCCGAGGGTGACGCCGAGCTCGCGCTCCCACGCCGGGTAGTGCTCGGAGGGGTAACAGCACACCGCCTTGTCCGGGCCGCCGTGGACCTTGGGATTGCCCACGCCGTCGCCGACCAGCCCGATGCCGGTGAGGCGCAGGGGCCCGGTGACCGGTCGCTTTGCAAAGGCGGTGTAGCGCTCCTTGCCGTCCTCCGCCGTGAACCCTTGCGGCAGGCCGATCTGGAGGGAGAGGAGCTTCATCAGGGGCTAGGGATTAGGGGTTAGGGACTAGGGGTGGTGCCGGGCCTGTGGCCCGGCGAGATTAGTTTGTCGGGTAAGGCCCCTGAACATTCTTGTTGGCC
>JASFUG010000101.1:0-9484 GCA_050050395.1 Nitrospirota bacterium | reverse complement strand
ACCGCCGCGACGACCACACCCTGGACCGCTTCACCCGCGGCGGCGGCTGTGCCGCCTGCCACCTGGCGGAACCGAATCCGTACCCGGATCCTAGCCGCCATCGCCGATTGACGGTGCGCGTCGACTCAGAGCGCTGCTTCGGCTGCCACTCGCGATCCGGCCGGATCTCCCTTTCCTACGCTGGCCTCGCCGAGGTGGCGGACGGCGAGCCCTTCGACCTCTACCTCTACGACGGGCGCCCCGCCCGTCGCGTCGAGCCCGATGTGCATGCCGCCGCCGGCATGGGGTGCACCGACTGCCACACCCGACCCGAGGTCATGGGGGACGGCAACGCCTACGACCACAAGGAGGAGGCAATCGAGATCGCCTGCACCGACTGCCACCCGAGTGCGCCCGCCGTGACGGAGCCGCTCGCCGACGACGATACCCTCACCCACCGTCTCCTCGCCCTGCGCGGCTGGCACGCGCACCCGGCGCCACGCAGCCGCAAGGGAACGCCCCTGTATTTCCTCACCGCGGAGTCCGACGGGCGCGTCACCGTCCGCTCGCGCGGACCGGAGGAACGGCGCTGGGTCGCCAACGCCACGCCCGACGACCCGGACCACCGTCTCACCGGCCACGAGCGCCTCGCCTGCCAGGCCTGCCACGCGCGACGCGCCCCCCTGTGTACCGGCTGCCACACCTCCTACTCCCCGGACGAGACGCAGTGGGACCACCTGGCCGCCCGCGAGCGTCCGGGCCGGTGGCGCGAAGAGAGCGGCCCGATCGGGTACGGGCCGCCGCTCCTCGGCGTCGCCGCCGACGGCCGGATCTACCCCTTCGTTCCAGGCATGCCCCTGCGCGTGAAACCGGCCCCGGACCAGCCCTGGAAGGAGGAAAGCTTCTTCGCCCCCCTCGACCCCCACACCACGACCCGCCAGGCGCGGCCGTGCGCCGCGTGTCATCGGAATGGCGCTGCCCTAGGGCTCGGTCCCGGCGCCGTCGACTACATCGGGGCGACGTGGCAGTTCACAGCCGCACCCCCTGCGGGCGACTTCGACCTGCGCTGGACCACGCCGGACGGGCGTGGGGTCGGGCAGACGACCCGCGGCGCGGCGCGGGCGTTTACCGCCGACGAGCTCGACCGCATCCTCACGGTCGGCGCGTGCCTGCCATGCCACGCCACCGCAGGCGATGCGACCTATCGCGACTTCGCTGCCGCGCATGCTGCGTGGCGCGATGGCAACGCGCGCCGCTGCACCCTCTCGCCGACCGCAGGCCGGTGATAGCAGCCCGGCCGCGCGGTCGGCCCGGATTCAGTTACGGGTCACGACGTCCCGAGCCGTGGCAGCCGTGGGACATATTCTCCGCAGGGTAGCGTCAGCGAAGGGAGTCCCGATCGTGGCTGCCCTTGTCCTTACATAAGTTTTTTAGTGCGCATCCTTGGCCACCTCTTCTGGCACTGACTGTGCATAGCTCAGGGAGCCAGAGACCCGGTCCGGAGCGGCCTGGGAAGGTCGCTCGCCGGGGAAGGAAGGCCAATCCCCCACGGCTCAGGAGAGACCCATGGCCCGCCAGTTCACCCGGCGCGAATTCATCAAGATCTCCACGGCCACCGCCGGCACCGTGGCCCTCGGGGCATCGGGCATCGGCTGCCGTATGCCGGCATTCCTCCGGGAGGAGCCCCTGCCGATCCCGGATAGCGGCGTGCGCACCCCGACCTGGTGCGAGATCTGCTTCTGGAAGTGCGCCGGCTGGGTGTACACCGAGAACGGTGTGCCGCAGAAGGTGGTGGGCAACGAGATCGACCCCCATTGTTACGGCCGCCTCTGTCCGCGCGGCACCGGCGGGATCGGTGCCTATCTCGACGACCAGCGCCTGCGGACGCCGCTCATCCGCGTCGAGGAGCGGGGCAAGCAGGTGTTCCGTGAGGCGACCTGGGACGAGGCGCTGGACAAGGTCGCCGAGGGCATGCGCCAGATCGTCGAGCGGCACGGTCCCGAGGGGCTGGCCCTGTTCAGCCACGGCTCCGGCGGCGGTTACTTCAAGCACCTGCTCAAGGCGATGGGGAGCCACAACATCACCGCTCCCTCCTATGGCCAGTGCCGGGGGCCCCGCGAGGAGGCGTACGCGATGACCTTCGGCGAGACCGTGGGATCGCCGGAGCGCACCGACCTGGAGAACGCCGACTGCATCGTCCTGATCGGCTCGCACATCGGCGAGAACATGCACAACCTGCAGGTTCAGGAGTTCTCCAACGCGGTGAGCAACGGCGCATCGGTGATCGTCGTCGACCCGCGCTTCTCGACCGCGGCGAGCAAGGCCAAGTGGTGGCTCCCGATCCGGCCCGGCACGGACATCGCCCTGCTGCTCGCCTGGATCCACGTCCTGATCGAGGAGGGGCTCTACGACCAAGACTACGTGGCCCGTTATTGCACGGGCCTGGAGGAATTGCGGGCGGCGGTAGCGACCAACACCCCGGAGTGGGCCTACCCGATCACCACGATCAAGCCCCACACCATCCGCGAGACGGCTCGCGAAATGGCGCGCTTCGCCCCCGCAACCCTCGTCCACCCCGGGCGCTTCTCCGCCTGGTACGGCGACGACACCCAGCGCGCGCGGGCGAACGCCATCCTCAACGCCTTGCTCGGGTCCTGGGGCCGCAAGGGCGGCTTCTACATCCCCCTCAAGACGAAGGTGCCCGCGTATCCATACCCGGCGTATCCGAAAGGGAAGTCCACCTGGCGAGCGCATCCGGAGCAGTATCCCCTGGCCACCAGTGCCCTCGCCGACGGTGTCTGTGATGCCTCCGTCCCGTCGGTGCGAGGCGAGGAGCGGATCCACGGCTGGCTGGTGTACGGCACCAACCTGCCGATGACCCTGCCGCAGCCCGCCCGGACCTACGAGGCACTCCAGCATCTCGACCTGGTCGTCGCCATCGACCTGATGCCCGCCGAGATCACGGGCTGGGCCGACGTGGTGCTCCCCGAGTGCTCCTACCTGGAGCGTTACGATGACCTGCGCGTCACCGCCACCCGTAACGCCACCATCGCCCTGCGCATGCCGGCCGCGGAGCCACGCTTCGACTCCAAGCCGGCGTGGTGGATGGCCAAGGAACTGGCCAACCGCCTCGACCTGGGCCACTACTTCCCATGGGCCGACATCGAGGAGTACCTCGATACCCGCCTGAAGGGTGCCGGCTCGTCCCTGGCGGAGATGCAGCGCATCGGCGTGAAGGAGATCCCGACGCCGGGGCACCGCTTCTACTTCGCCGAGGGCGAGGACGTACACTTCTTCACCCCGAGCGGCAAGATCGAGCTCTTTTCTCCACAGCTCGCCGCCATGGGCTTCGACCCGGTGCCGCGCTACACCGCGCATCCGGAGCCCCCGCCCGGTTACTACCGCCTGCTGTTCGGCCGTACCCCCACCCACACCTTCGGTCGCACCACCAACAACCCCCTCCTGTGCGACACCATGCGCGAGAACGAGGTATGGATTGCACGCAGGGTGGCGAAGTTGTGGGGGATCAAGAGCGGCGACTACCTGACCCTGCGCAACCAGGACGGCGCCACCGCCGGGCCGGTGCGCGCCAAGGTGACGGAGCGCATCCGCCACGACTGCGTCTTCCTGGTCCATGGCTTCGGCCACAGCCAGCCGCAGATGCCACGCAGCTACCTGCAGGGCGCCAATGACAACGCCCTGATCACCAAGGTGAACGTCGACCCGTTGATGGGCGCGACCGGCATGCGCGTCAACTTCGTCACCTTTGAGGCCGCGGAAGCTCCGGCCCATGCCGCCGAGATGGCCAATAATGGCGCGCTGCGAGTGGTGGAAAGGGAGGTGGTTTGATGGCCCGCTACGCGATGGTCGTCGACACCCGGCGCTGTGTGGGCTGCTCCGACTGCGTGGTGGCGTGTCAGACCGAGAACCGGGTGCCGCTGGGGCATTGCCGCGACTGGATCGTGCAGGACACGTGGGGCACCTTCCCGGAGCTGAAGACCGAGATCCGCTCCGAGCGCTGCAACCACTGCAACAACTCGCCGTGCGTTCGCTGCTGCCCGACCGGCGCCTCGCACATCGTCGAGGGCGGTATCGTCCTCGTCACCCACAACAAGTGTATCGGTTGCAAGGCGTGCATCGCCGCGTGCCCATACGACGCACGCTACGTCCATCCAGAAGGGTGGATCGACAAGTGTACCTTCTGTGTCCACCGGGTCCGCGCGGGCAAGAACCCGGCATGCGTCGAGGTGTGCCCCACCCATTGCCTCACCTTCGGCGACCTCTCCGATCCGAACAGCGAGGTGACCACCCTGCTGCGCACCCGGGTCTCGAAGACGTTGATTCCCGAGGCCGGCACGCAACCTCAGCTTTACTTCCTCTCGTGAGGCCGACGCCATGAATACCGCTGCCATGACCTTCCACGAAGAGGTGATCACCTCCGGACGCATGAATCCGGAGATCGACCCGGTTCTCACCATCTGGGGCTGGGAGATCCCGCTCTACCTCTATCTCGGCGGCCTGGTCGCCGGGATCCTCTTCTTCTCCGCCTACTACGTGATCCGCCACCGGGAGGATGAATATCCGACGGCGGTCAAGATGGCCCCCATGTGGGCGCCACCGCTGATCGTCCTTGGACTGATCGCACTCCTTTTGGATCTCTCCCACTGGCCTTACTTCTGGCGTCTCTACACCACGATCCACCTGGAGTCGCCGATGTCATGGGGGGCATGGACCCTGGGAATCATCACGCCCCTGTCATTCGTATGGGCCGCGGTGTGGCTGGAAGACGCCTTCCCCCGCTTCTCCTGGCCGTTCCTGTGGATGAAGGGGGTGATCAATACCATTCACTACTTCAGGGTCGCCCTGGCGTGGTTGATCCTGGTCCTGGCGGTGCTCCTGGGTGTCTACACCGGGATCCTGCTGTCCGCGTTCAATGCCCGCCCGTTCTGGAACAGCGGCATTCTCGGTCCGCTCTTCCTGGTCTCCGGCCTCTCCACGGGGACCGCGATGGTGATGCTGCTGGCGCGCGACCCCCACGAGCGGGAGCACTTCTCGCGCATCGACTTGATGCTGATCGGCATCGAGCTGTTCATGATCGTCCACCTCTTCATGGGCTTCCTCTCCTCCACCGAGGTGCACGTGGAGGCAGCCAAGCTGTTCCTCGGCGGTCCATACACGGCGCCGTTCTGGGTGCTGGTGGTCGGCCTCGGCCTGGTGGTTCCGGCGCTGATCGAGCTCTTCGAGGTGGCTCGCCTGAAGGTGCCCGTCCAGGTGCCCGCGGTCCTGGTGCTGGTTGGCGGCCTGGTACTGCGTTTCATCGTCCTCGACGCCGGCCTCGGCTCCCGGTGGTTGTATTAGGACGTGCCACGATTTGGAGAACACCATGAATCCCTCTGAACCTACCCAGCGCAGCTTTATGCAGCGAGGCAAGGGAGGCTACGTCAATCCCTACGTCGTGGGGGTCGGTCTGGGGCTCACACTTCTGCTGGCGTTTTATGTGGTGGGCCGCGGCCTCGGTGCCTCCGGCGCCATGTTCCGCGCCGTGGCATGGACCGCGGACGAGGTCGCCGCCGAGCACGTCGACACCAACGAGTACCTGGCCCACTATGCCGGTGGCAACAAGAAGCCGCTACACGACTGGCTGATCTACGAGGTCCTGGGAATGATGGTCGGCGGTCTGTTGTCGGCCGCCCAGGCCGGGCGCCTGCGCTTCTCCGTCGAGCGGGGACCACACATCACCGACCGCAACCGGATCCTCCTGGCCTTCCTCGGCGGCGGCATCATGGGCTTCGCGGCGCGTCTCGCACGCGGCTGTACCAGCGGTCAGGGGCTGACCGGTGGCGCCACCCTCGCTTTCGGTAGCTGGGGCTTCCTGTTGATGGTGTTCGTCGGCGCGTACGGCCTCGCCTATCTCGTCCGCAAACAATGGATATAGCGCCGTGCTCATTCCCACAACGGGCGGGGATAAACCCCGGCCGTACGATTTTCGCCTCATGAGGTAAACCATGGGTCCGCTCTATAAGATGGGGTTGTTCGGCGAGCAGACGAGCTTCGTGCTCGCCTTCCTGATCGGCATCAGTTTCGGCTTCTGGCTGGAGCGTGCCGGCTTCGCCTCCGGTCTCAAGCTTGCATTGCAGTTCTACTTCCGCGACATGAGCGTCCTGAAGGCGATGTTCACCGCGATCGTGGTGTGCATGCTCGGTCTCTCCTACTTCAACTGGATGGGGTGGATCGACTGCACGAAGGTGTACATCAACCCGACCTACATCTGGCCCCAGCTGGCCGGTGGGCTGCTGATGGGGGTGGGTTTCGTCATCGGCGGGTACTGTCCCGGTACCTGCCTGGTGGCCACGGCCACGGGCAAGATCGACGGCATGGCATATACCGCCGGTGCGCTCGCCGGGATGTTCACCTTCGCGGAGCTGTTTGACTGGCTGGAGGGGTTCTGGCGCAGCGGTTCCATGGGCACCGTGTTGATTCCCGAGCAGCTCGGAATCGGGCGCGGCTACGTGGTAGTGGCCGTGGTTGTTATGGCGCTGCTGATGTTCTGGGCCGCGGAGCGCCTCGAAAGGAGGTTCGCGAAATGAGCCTGCGCAATCTTAGTGCCGACGCCAAGGTACTCGGCGGCCTGGGCATCCTTCTGTTGGCCATCATCGCCCTGCTCAACCCGGCGCGTCGCGAGATGCACCGGCCGCCAGTCTCTCCGGAGTTCGTCACCCGCGCCATCGAGGACGGGGCCGACCACGTCACCGCGGACGACCTGGCCCACATGATGATCGACAAGGTCCCGGGCCTGCTGCTCGTCGACCTGCGGGCGCCCGCCGATTATGCGAGCTACCACATCGATGGCTCGATCAATATTCCACTACCGCTGCTGTTCTCGGACGACAGCCTGGCGCAGCTCCATTCCGCGGGGAGCACCGTTCTGATCTCGACCGGGGGGACCCACGCGGCGCAGGCGTGGACCCTGCTACGCGAGCAGGGAATGGAGAACGTGGTCACCCTGCTCGGCGGCCTGAACTACTGGATGAATGTCTTCACCAACCCGAATCCACCGCCGGAGACCGCCGCCGACCCCGAGGTCGCCACCTTCGAGTTCCGCCGTGCGGTCAGCGCCCACATGTTCGGTGGGGACCGGGTTGAGGCCGCCCCGGCCGAGCCGATCGCACCACCCGTGGCGCCGATCCAGCGTCCGAGGAGGCGAAGCAAGGGCGACGAGGGCTGTTAGGCCCGCCGTCAGCCACGCCATCGGACCCTGGCGGAGCCCGGGTCGGCGCTCGCCGCCCCCGCCGCGGTGCTGGCGCGGCGCACCTCCCCGCGACGTGACGCAGTGGCGCCATCGAGTATGAGGACCGGGGTTACTTCCCGCTCGTAACCCAGATCCTTGCCGGGAGCCGCGGCCGATCCGCGCGCGCCGGCGGTCGAACGGAGACCGCGACTGCGGAGCCGTGCGCAGGCCGCGCATCCTCCGCCTCGGTGCGACAACCCAGGAAACGCTGTCCCGACGACATTTTGCAGCGCATGCGCCTACCCGGCGGCGGACGTCCCGGAGCCCGCCGTGGTGGTAGCCCCGATTCCCGGCGGCAATAAGAACTTTTTCCCTCACGATTAGGGATTTCTCCCAATTGTCGCTCCGCCAATCCCCGCGATAATGGAGTGTGACAGCAGGGATGAACCAGATAGCCAAGAACAGGAGGTCAGTCATGCTGTTCTTACGAGGTGGAAGCCAGATAGCCAGTGGGCATTATTGGGCGCCGGCAGATGGATCGTGGGTCGACGGCAGGAAGGAGCAGCTCCTGCCGGGCACCGCCGACACCCTATACTTGCGGGTCCATCCGGTGGCGATGTTCTTGCTCGCGCCGGTGATCGGCCTGGTGTTCTTCCTGACGTTGCCGGCGATCACCATCCTCGTCGCCGTCGCCGTGGTCATCGCCCGGATCGCACGCGAGGTCGTGCAATCGGTGAGCAGGCTCGCCTACTTCGAGTGGCGACCCAACGAGGCGTATCTGGCCGGCAAGAGCAGGAAGGACAAACGCCAAGGCAGCGACCACGAGGACGACCAAGTCAGCAACGACGAGGACGACCATTGACCGCGCGGATCTCGCGCATTTCCACCACCACGACGGAGGGAGGTTTGTCATGAGGCTCATCTACCATAGCGACGAGGCCGCAACCCGAGGGTCCTACTGGAATGTCTCCACCGGCGAGCTGATCCACTGCGATGCAGGGACGGAGGCGCTGCCGGGCGAGGCGATGACCTATCTCAAGGTCCATCCAGCCGCTCTCCTCCTCCTGGGGCCGATCTTCGGCCTGGCATTCGTCCTCTTCCTTCCCTTCATCGGTTTCGCCATGATCGCACACACGATCACGTCCAAGGCGCTGACCTTCGTGGGTGGACATCTCGCCAAAGAGGCTGGGTTCCGGTGGCAGCCGACCATGGCCTATTTCACCGGCAAGGAAGGCCGTCAGGGCAAGAAGGCGCAGCGGAAGGACCCGCACAACGACGTTTAACCCCCCAGCGTCCGATCCGAGGCCACCGCGTGCAAGCCTGTTCTGAACCGGAAGCTGGGGAAGCGGCGTGAAGCCATCCCGGATCATTCTCGCGGCGGGGTGTATCAGTGTCTGGCTATTGGCCGGCGGTGGATACGCAGCCAGTGCGGACCAGTGCCTCGACTGCCATGGCAGCGAGGACCTGAGCACCTCCTTGGGGAATGGAGCGACGCTATCGCTGTTCGTTGATCGCAGCGACCTCGCGGGATCCGTACACGCCTCCCTCGACTGTCAGGACTGTCATGCAGGCTTCGCCGGCGACGACCACCCGGACCAGGTATTCCCGGACCGAGGGGCGCTCTCGCGGTTCTGGTCGCGCGTGTGCGAAGACTGCCACACCGAATTCCAAGGCATCCACAGAACGATGCTGGAAGAGCAGGGAGGGCGTGTAGCGTGCACCCAGTGCCACACCGCGCACGCTGTGCAACCGGTGGCGGTCGCATTCCGTGATACACGCTATTGCACCGGATGCCACGACCAACCGTTGTACCTGGAGACGCAGGATGGTGACCCAATCTCCCTGCAGATGGATCCCGGGGATCTTGCCGGCTCCGTCCACGGCCCCCTGAACTGCCGCGACTGTCACTTCGGCTTCACCACCAAGGAGCACCCGGAGCGGAGCTTTCGCTCTCCCCGGGACCATACGATAGCGTCATCGGAGATCTGCCGGCGATGCCATTTCGACAAGTACACCCGCACCCTGGAGAGCATCCATTATGCGCTGCTCTCCGAGGGGCGCCAGGACACGCCGGTGTGTGTGGACTGCCACGGTGCCCACACCATCGCGACGGGGCACGTGGAGAAGGTCGTGAATGCCCAGCGTTGCGCGCGATGCCACGAGACCATCTATGCGGTGTACAAGGAGAGTGTCCACGGCGCGGCGTTGTTGTCGGAGCAGAATCAGGATGTGCCGGTCTGTTCCGACTGCCACCGCGCACACGACATCTCGGATCCG
>JASFUG010000100.1:0-9565 GCA_050050395.1 Nitrospirota bacterium | reverse complement strand
TTCGAATCCCGCCTCGCGCACCAGTTCCAGCGTTCGTGCCGGCATTAACCGGCCGCTGGGACTCCCCCCCCACCGAGCGTCCCAGCCAGCGCCCATCTCTGCGGATAGAAGAGGCCTCCGAAGCCTAGGGTCGTGGGTTCGAATCCCGCCTCGCGCACCATCTGAACAATAAACCCTCCGCACAGCGGAGGTGAGGAGTCGATGCGGAGGATGGTAGCGTCCGGAGATGCGTCGTCTCCGCGCCTGGCTCACCGGGAGCCTGCTCTACCGCGTCTTCCTCGCCCGTTACCGCCGGCCCTTCGTGATCGGGGTCCTGGCCCTGGTGTGGGTCGATTTGATCGACGTCTCCCTGCCGCTCCTCATCAAGGAGACGATCGACGCCGTGACCGCCGGGGCCGCGCCCACCCACTTCGCCACCATCGCCGGCGCGTACCTGGCGCTGGTCGTGCTCCAGGCCGCCGGGCGCTACGTGTGGCGCATCCAGCTCGCCGGCACCTCGTTTCGCTGCGACTTCGATCAGCGCCAGGCCATGGTCGGCTCCCTGGTGCGGCAGGGACCGGACTTCTTTCACCGCCACCCGACCGGCGACCTGATGTCGCGCGCGACCAACGATCTCTCCGCCGTGCGCTTCGCCGTGGGGCCGGGACTGGTCATCGGCATGGACGCCCTGGTCTATTTTCTCTTGCTGCCGCCCATCCTCCTCTGGCTCTCCCCGACCCTGACGGCGGTGATCGTCGCACCGCTCGTGCTGGTGCCGTTCTTCGTGCACCACATCCGCCAGGCGATCGCGGCACGCTTCAAGGTGGTGCAGGCGGCCTTCTCGCGGATGACCGCGAAGATCCAGGAGAACCTGGCCGGGATCCGGGTGGTGAAAGGGTACGTGCTGGCGGAGCAGGAGGGCGTGCGCTTCGACCGCCTGGGCCGGGAGTACGTGGCGGCGCAGCTCCGCCATGCGGTCCCCGACTCCCTGTTCTCCCCGACCCTGGAGCTGATGACCTTCGTCTCCCTCTTCCTGCTGCTGGTGGTGGGAGGCGATCGGGTCCTGGCCGGCACCATGACCCTCGGCACACTGGTCGCATTTCAACGATATCTGTCGAAGATGACCTGGCCGATGACCGCCCTGGGCTGGTCCCTCTCCCTCTTCCAGCGCGGCGCCACCTCCCTGGAGCGGGTCGACGAGGTGGTGCAGGCGGTTCCGTCCGTCGACGCGGAGGCGGGCGAGACGACCGGCCCGCTCTTTCCCATCGCCGCCCGAAATCTCGCCTTCACCTTCGACGGTGGGGGTCAGCCGGCGGTCGCAGGAGTCGACTTCGCGATCCACGCCGGCGAGACGGTGGCCCTTGTGGGACCGGTCGGGGGCGGCAAGACCACCCTGCTGGCCCTCCTGGCGCGGCTCCACGCCGTCCCCCCGGGCCAGCTGGCATTCGGGGATCGCGATGCCAATGGCTGGCAGACGACCGCCCTGCGCCGCCACATGGGGGTGGTCCCCCAGGACCCCTTCCTCTTCTCCCGGTCGATCGCCGACAACATCGCCTACGGTCGGGACGAAGCCGCGGACCGCAACGCGGTGGAAATGGCGGCGGCGGTCGCAAGCGTGGCCGACGAGATCCATGGTCTTCCCGGCGGGTTTGACGCCTCCCTCGGCGAGCGCGGCGTCAACCTCTCCGGTGGTCAGCGGCAACGTGTCACCCTCGCGCGCGCCCTGGTCCGCGACCCGGAGCTCCTGCTCCTCGACGACTGCCTGTCGGCAGTGGACGCCGCAACCGAGCAGGCGATCCTCGCCAACCTGCGCCGCACTCGCGCGGGGCGGACGGTGGTCTTCGCAACCCACCGCCTGAGTGCGGTGCGCGATGCCGACCAGATCTGGGTGATGGAGCGTGGGCGCATCGTCGAGCGCGGCACGCACGACGAGCTGGTCGCCCAGGATGGGCTGTACGCCCGGCTAGCGAGCGAGCGGTCCGTTGCCGACCGTTCCGCGGAGCTGGAGGCCACCTTCACGGAGTCGCCACCGCATCGCGACGGCAACGGTCATCGCTCGACCGATCCGGCCCCATCCGCCGAACACTGAATCCAACGTCACCATGCGCCCGGATACGTTCCTGCACGAGGACTCGATCGCAGACCGACCGCCCGACCTGGCGATCATGCGGCGGCTGATGGCGTACCTGCGGCCACGGCGGGCCCTCTTCCTCACGTGCGCGGCGATGATCTTCTTCTCCGCCGGCACGGTGACCGCGGGTCCCTGGCTCCTGGGGCGAGCCGTGGACGCCGGGCTGGTGGCGAAGGATCGTGGCGCCTTGCTGTTCTTCGCGTTCCTCATGCTGGCGGTGCAAGGGGTGCGCACCCTCTCGGCCGCCGCCGAGGGCTACCTCTTCACCCGCCTGGGCCAGGGGGTGCTGCACGACCTGCGCATGGACCTCTTTCACCGGGTCCAATCCCTGCCAGTGGCGTTCTTCGACCACAACCCGGTGGGCCGGCTCGTCACCCGTCTCACCAACGACGTCGCCTCCCTCGGTGAGCTGTTCTCCCCGGCAGTGGTGGGCGTGGTCGTGAACCTCGTGGTGATCCTGTCGGTGAGCGTCACCCTGTTCATCCTCGACCCCGTGCTGGCCATTCTCGGTTTCGCCCTCTTTCCGGTATTGGTGGGCGTGACGATCTTCTTCGGGCGCCGCATCCGCTTCGTGTTCCGCGACGTGAAGGCGCGCCTGGCGCGCATCAACGCGGGCCTCGCCGAGCTGATCCCCGGCATGCGGGTGGTCCAGCTGTTCGGCCGGCAGGAGGCCGAGAAGCGGCGTTTCACGGCGTTCAACGAGGAGTACCGCGACGCCCAGATCCGGGGGGTACGCTACAACGCCCTGCTGCAACCGGTAGTACAGATCTGCGCCGGCGGGACGGTCGCCGCCATCCTGCTGATCGGCGGCTGGCGCGTCCATGGCGGGGTCATCACCGTTGGCACGCTGGTGGCGTTCATCACCTACACCCAGCACCTCTTCAACCCGGTGCGCGGCATCATCGAGAAGTACAACCTCTTCCAGACCGCCATGGCGTCCGCGGAGCGCATCTTCCGCCTGTTCGACGAGCCGCCGGAATCCGGCTGGCGTCCCGATGAGCGGCCCGCGGACCTGCCGGGGCGTCTCGCCGGGCGGATCGAGATCGCCGGGGTCCACCATACCTACGACGGTGGCATCGCCGCACTCCGTGGACTGGATCTGTCCATCGCCCCCGGCGAGGTGGTGGCCCTGGTCGGTCCGACAGGCGCGGGCAAGTCCACGGTCGCCAGCCTGCTGCAGCGGTTCTTCGAGCCCACCCGCGGTCGGATCACGATCGATGGCCGCCCGCTCACGGACTATCCCAAGGGATATCTCCGGCGGCGCATCGGCCTGATCGGCCAGGACGTCTTCCTGTTCGACGCGACCCTGCGCGAGAACCTGTGCCTGTTCCAGGAGATCGATGACCCGCGTCTGGCGGAGGTGCTACGCCAGGTGGGGCTGGAGGAGGCCGTCGCCCGTCTTCCGGCGGGGCTCGACACCCGCGTGGGGGAGCGCGGTAGCCGCCTCTCGCTCGGCGAGCGCCAGCTCGTCGCGTTCGCCCGCTTCCTGCTCTACGACCCGGACCTCCTGGTCCTCGACGAGGCGACCGCGTCGATCGATCGCAACTCGGAACGCCTCATCCAGCGCGCCCTGGAAGTGGCGGCCCGGGGCCGCACGGTGCTGATCATCGCCCACCGCCTCCAGACGGTGCTGCACGCGGACCGCGTGGTGGTCCTGGAGGCGGGGCGGAAGGTAGAGGAGGGAGCGCCGGCCACCCTGCTGGCAGCCGACGGCGATTTCGCCCGCATCTACCGCCTGCAGGAGAGCGGGGCTGCCTGATTCAGGCTGCGCGCAAGGTCACACGTCTCACCCCGCATCGACGCCGGCCCCCGCCACGAAGCGCGCCACGCCGTGCCTCCAGGGCATGCAGGCCGCCGGACCTTTCCGAGGTACGGAGACTACGCCGGTTAGGACGCGGTCCTGTCACCCTCCTCAGCGGGTGCGCCGCTGACGATCTGCCACAGCTTCTGGCGCTGCGCCTCGGTGAGAACACCTTGCCCGTCATCCACGGTCTTTCGGATGTTGAGCTGAATCTCTCCCTTCAGCCGCCCCATCTCCGCCAGGACGCCCTCGATCTCCCCCTGGTCCGTGCCGCCGTCCGTGAGCAGTCCCTCGAGACGGTGCTGGGCGTCCTGGACCTTCTGAGAGAGCGCGTCGAGTTGCTTCCGGTTTGCGAAGTAGCGACGCTTGAGCTCGGTGATCTGGTCGTCCGCGAGGCCGATCTCCTTGGCGTTGATCAACGCCGTGAAGTAGTAATCCCCTTGCACGCCGAAGATCGTACCGGCCGCCCCCATGGCGCACGGCCCGGCGCCGCAGCCGGCACGTTTGCCGCAACCGCCCGGGTTGCAGGCGGCACCTGCGGGCACCGCGATGGCGAGGGTGAACATCAGGGTAGAAAGGACGAAAAGGCGGTTCATGCTGGCTCCAAAGAGATCTGTCCCCCCTGCAGGGTGGACACGGGTCGCGGTAGACTTGGCGCTGATATTAAGAGGAGTAGAGACAATGGCCAAGGTAGAGATCTATACGACCACTATCTGCCCCTTCTGTGACCGGGCCAAGGCCCTGCTCCAGAAGAAAGGGGTGGCGTACGACGAGATCGACGTCGGCACCAACCCCGATCTTCGCCAGGCGATGGTGCAACGTGCCGGCGGGCGCCGCACCGTGCCGCAGATCTTCATCGATGGCAGGCCCGTCGGTGGCAGCGACGACCTCTACGCCCTGGAGGCGGAGGGGCGCCTCGACCCCATGTTGACGGCCTCGGCCGGCGGATAATCGCGACGAAGTAGGCCGGGCTTCGCCCGGCGCGGCGGGCACAGCCCGCCCTGATATGGAGGGAGACGCCCCGCGCCCCCCCCTCGCCGGCCGGCACATGTCTGGGCGGCTTCACCCCCCGTGGATGGAGGGCTCCTCGCCCTCCCTCAGACCGTATGGAGCGTCCCCCTCCATACGGTCTACGCGTACTCTGTGGCGAACCTGACGCCGCAGCCCGCGACCGTGTTTCGGCGCTACTTCACCCACACCGTCTTGACGTTGACGAACTCGCGGATGCCGAAGCGCGCCAGCTCCCGGCCATAGCCGGATTCCTTCACCCCGCCGAAAGGCAGGCGTGGATCCGACTTCACCATCCCGTTGATGAACACCGAGCCGGCTTCGATCTGCGCCGCGAGGCGTTCGCCGCGTGCGGTATCGGCGGTCCAGAGGCTCGCCCCGAGGCCGAACGGGGTATCGTTGGCGATGCGCACGGCGTCCGCCTCGTCGGCGGCCTCGATGACCGCCGCCACGGGGCCGAACATCTCCTCGTCGTAGGCCGGTTGCCCGGGGGCGACGTCGGCGAGGATGGTCGGCGGGTAGAAGGCACCCGGACCCTCCGGCACCTGGCCGCCGGTCACCAGCCGCGCGCCGGCGGCGATGGAACGGGTCACCTGGCCATGGAGCTCATCCCGTAGGTCGGCCCGGGCCATGGGGCCGATGTTCGTCGCCTCGTCCAGGGGATCACCGATCACCCGCGACTCCATCTTCGCCTGAAAGCGCTCCAGGAACTCCGTAAGGCGCTCGCGCACCACGATGAACCGCTTGGCGGCGATGCAACTCTGGCCTGTGTTGAGACAGCGCGCCGTCGCGGCCACGGCACTGCACTCCTCCAGGTCGGCATCCGCCAGGACCACGAACGGGTCGGAGCCCCCGAGTTCGAGCACGCTCTTCTTGATGGCGGCGCCGGCCCGCTCCCCGACCTTCCGGCCGGCGTAGTCGCTGCCGGTGAGGGTCACGGCCTTGACCCGCGGGTCGTCGATCAGCGAGGCCACCGGCCCCGAGCCGATGATCAGGGAACGGAACAGGTCCTCGGGAAAGCCGGCATCGCGAAATACCGCCTCGATGGCCAGGGCACAGCGCGGCACGTTGGAGGCGTGCTTGAGCAGGCCGGCGTTGCCCGCCATGAGGGCCGGCGCGGCGAAGCGGAAGACCTGCCAGAACGGGAAGTTCCACGGCATCACCGCCAGGACGATGCCGATGGGATCGAACCGCACGTACGCCTTGCTGCCATCGCTCTGCGCCTCCTCCGGCGCCAGATGGTCGCCGGCCGTGTCGGCGTAGTAGTCGCACGCCCAGGCACACTTCTCGACCTCCGCCCGCGCCTCGCCGATGGGCTTACCCATCTCCAGCGTCATGGTGCGGGCGTACTCCTCCTTCGCCGCCCGGAGCCGGCCGGCGGCGCCGCGCATCAGTTCGGCCCGCTCCGCGAACGGGACCGAGCGCCAGGCGCGGGCCGCGCGGTCCACCGACGCGACGACCTCCGCTATCCGCTCGGCAGACCACTCATCGAACCGTTCCAGCAGTTCACCGGTGGCCGGGTTGAGGCTCTCGATCGCCATGGTTGATCTCCTGTGGGATGGGGAAACCTAGGGTAATCTCCACCGCCGCAGACGGAAATGGCGGGGCCTCCCGACGTCCGGCGCTCGACGCCGTGCAGGGTGCGTCTCCACTACGGATGTGGGATCGACCTCACCCTTGCCCACTTCTCGCCACGCACCTAATTCATTCGCCAGACCGCGGGAGGCAAAGTAGCCTGGGCGTAGGGCCGAATTCATTCGGCCGACGCCGTGTCCCCGCACCTCCCGGCATCGTGCGAATGAATTCGCACCTACGGGACGACGCTGCACCCGTCGGAACACACCAATGCGGACGTGGTGAGACATGCGGGCCACCGCGTCCCTTCACGATCGACCGTCGAGTCACGCAGTCTCCGCCGCGAGCTGGGCATGCACCTCCTGGCGCCAGCCCACGCCCAGGAATCGCTTCACCAGGTAGACTCCGGCATAACAAAACGGCGTGTCCAGTGCCGCGATCGCCAGCTTGAAGAGGTAATTGGAAACGATGATCTTCGCCATCACCACCGGTGGCAGGTGGAGACCGAAGCCCAGGAAGATCGTGTTGACGATGACCGTATCGACGAGCTGGCTGATGACCGTCGAGCCGTTGTTTCGTACCCATAGGTACTTGCCCCGGGTGACCCGCCGCCAGAAGTGGAACAGGCGATTGTCGGTGAGCTGCGCCACCATGTAGGCGAGCATCGATCCGAAGATGAGCGTCCCAGGCAGGGTCATCACCGACTCGAAGGCATTCTGCATCTCCGCCACCGAGTGATAGCCGAAGGATGGATTCACCCACACCGGCGAGCCGGGCAGGGCCATCACCAGCAGGACCAGGGCGAGCATCACGAACGACATCACGAAGCCGAGAATGACCATCAGATCGGCACGTCGCCGCCCGTACACCTCGCTGACGATGTCCGTGCACAGAAAGGTGATGGGGTAGGTAATGATCCCCGAGGTGAGGGTGAACGGCTCACCGAACAGGCCGGAAGGGAAGGTCTGGGGGAAGGCGTAGAAGAGCTTCACGCCGATGATGTTGGTGAGGATCAACATCACCACGAAGACGCAGGCGAGGAGCACGTACGGCACCTCGTACCGCGGCAAGGGCTGGTGTGGGATGTGGCCGTCGCTCATCGCGTGGCTCAGGAAGTCCATCTGGACCGAGCGGGCAAGGACGCTAGCAAAGCCCCGGCAACCAAGCCAACGACGGCAAGCCGCGGCGCTACTCGGGCGTCAGGGGCCAGAGGCGCGGGATCAACCAAGTGCCGACGGCCCAGAGGAGCAGCTTCAAGGGCACGCCCATGCGGATGAAGTCGCGATAACGGTAGCCTCCCGGCGCATAGACCAGGGTATTGGTCTTGTATCCGATCGGCGTGGCGAACGAGGCCGAGGCACCGAACAGGACCGCCATGATGAACGGCCGTGAAGCGATCCCCATCGTCTCGGCGGTGCCGATGGCGATGGGGACGAGCAGCACCGCGCTGGCGTTGTTGCTCATCACTTCCGTGAGGAAGCTGGTCAGGAAATAGAGGCCGGAGATGACGGCGACCGGGCCCAATGGCCCCAGGAGATCCACCAGCTGCCGGGCGAGGTAGTGCCCGGCGCCGGTCTTCTCCATGGCGAGACCCAGGGCGAGCGTGCCGATGATGAGCACCAGGATCCGCCCCTGGATGGCGCGGTAGGCATCCGCCAGGGAGATACAGTTGGTGACGACGAGGGCCACCGCCGCACTGATCGCCACCAGCGGGAGGGGAAGCAATCGGAAGGTGAGACACACCACCACCCCGAGAATCACCGCCAGGGTGATCGGCGCCTTGGCAGTGTTGACGTACGCCTCGTGTACCCCGTCCATGCGCAGGAAGTCGCGGCTTCCCTGCACCGCCGACAGGGCCGCGAAGTCCCCGAAGACCAGCAGAATGTCCCCCAGCATCAGCGGCTGGTGGATGACGTTGCGCTGGATGTGCCGCCCATGGCGCATGATGCCCATCACGTAGAGCTGGAAGCGCCGCTGGAACTGGGCCTCCGCGAGGGTCTGGCCGAGGAACTGTGAGTTCGGCGTCAGGACCAGCTCCGCCAGCATCATCTCCCGTAGATTGAACTTGAGCGACCGGCGCGGCAGACCGGGCAGCAGCTCGACGCGCTCGTCCTGGTGCACCTCCAGCAACGTGTTGAGGTCGCCGCGTACCACCAGGCAGTCGCCCACCTGGAGGAGCACCGGCGGCGGCACGGTCCACAGGCTGACGCCGCCGCGCACGATGTCGAGGATCTGCAGCCGTGGAAACCGCTCGGCGATCGTCTTACGCAGGGGCTTGCCCACCAGGTCGGAGTCGGCGCCGACACGGATCTCCGAGATGTAGTGGCGCTTCTGATCCAGGCCCAGGGTCGACGTCACTGTCTCGACCCTGGGCAACAGCCGCGGGCCGGCCACCAGCACGTACACCAGGCCGATCGCTGCGAAGATGAGCCCCGCGGGAGTGAGCTCGAAGATCCCGATCGGCGGCGCCCCGAGCTCCGCCACCAGCTCCGAGATCAGGATGTTGGTGGAGGTCCCGATCAGGGTGCAGGTGCCGCCCAGGATCGCCGCATACGAGATCGGCATGAGCAGCCGCGACGGCAGAAGCTTGCGCTCGTTGGCGATCCCCAGGAGCACCGGGAGAAAGACCACCACCACCGGCGTCGAGTTGACGAAGGCGCTGGCGGCGCCCACGAGCATCATGGTGAGGAGCAGGAGGGCGGTGTAGCTACCGGCCACGTCCGCGATGCGCCGCTCGACGAACGCGAGGGCCCCGGTACGCAGGACCCCGGCGGCCAGGATGAACATCGCGCCCACCGTCACCACCGCCGGGTTGGCAAATCCGGCGAGCGCCTCGCTCGGCGTCAGGACGCCGCTCAGCCCCAGCACCAGGAGCAGCAACAGCGCGACCAGGTCATAGGGTAGCCACTCGGTCGCGAACAGCACGACCGACGCGACGCACAGGGCGAGGACCAGGGCGATCTCCGGGCTCATGGCGCCGGGAGGCTAGGTCGCACGCCACCGCGCCGCAACAAGCAACCCTCGATCAACGACGGCCGCCGTGCGGATCTCTCGGCGCCGCGACGCGGCCG